>JANMHD010000334.1:0-44311 GCA_031374985.1 Coleofasciculaceae cyanobacterium OTE_70_metabat_329
CCCTTTGAAGACAAAAGCGGCACATGGGAAGCCCGTTATTATCAACACAATGCCATTAAGCACGTCCTAGAAGCGATTTGCCAAGGAAAAAACCGGATTTTGTTAACCATGGCAACTGGCACGGGTAAAACCTTCATTGCCTTTCAACTCGCCTGGAAACTCTTTCAAAGCCGTTGGAACCTCAGCCAACAAACATTGGTTGGTGAGCGAAGTCGAACCACCCGTCGCCCTCGTATTCTGTTTCTGGCCGATCGTAATATCTTAGCTGACCAAGCCTATAACTCCTTCTCAGCCTTCCCCGAAGATGCCCTAGTGCGAATAGACCCAGAAGCTATCAGAAAAAAGGGTCGAGTCCCCAAAAATGGCAGTATCTTTTTCACCATTTTCCAAACCTTCATGACTGGACGAGATGAAAAAGGTAATCCCACCCCTAAATTTAGTAATTATCCCCCCGACTTTTTTGACTTTATTATTATCGATGAATGTCATCGAGGTGGAGCCACCGACGAGAGCAATTGGCGAGGAATTTTAGAATACTTCTCCCCAGCAGTCCAACTCGGACTCACCGCCACCCCCAAACGTGACAACAACGCCGACACCTACGCCTATTTTGGTGAGCCAGTCTATACCTACGCCCTCAAAGACGGCATCAACGACGGGTTTCTGACTCCTTTTAAAGTCAGACAAATCGAAACTACTCTAGATGAATATATTTACAGCCCCGAAGATGAACTAATAGAAGGTGCTGTAGACGAAGCTAGAACCTACACGGAAGAGGACTTTAACCGAATCATTGAAATCGAAGAACGGGAACGCTATCGAGTGCAACTATTTATGGAAGAAATAGATCAGAATCAAAAAACTCTGGTGTTTTGTGCAAACCAAACCCACGCCCTTGCGGTGCGGAATCTGATCAACCAAATAAAAATTAGCAGTAACCCTAATTACTGTGTTCGCGTCACCGCCGATGATGGCAAACTAGGAGAACAGCACCTCAAAACCTTTCAAGACAACGAGAAAAATATTCCTACTATTCTCACCACATCCCAAAAGCTCTCCACTGGGGTTGATGCTCGAAACGTGCGTAACATCGTGCTGATGCGCCCCATCAACTGGATGATTGAATTTAAGCAGATTATTGGTAGAGGTACTCGCCTATTTGATGGTAAAGACTACTTTACTATTTATGACTTTGTTAAAGCCTACGAACACTTTAACGATCGTGAATGGGACGGTGAACCCCAAGAACCTGTAGCCATCATCCCCCGCCCTCGTGGCGATCGCCTGCAAGTCCCCGCCATTAACGATCACAACCAAGAAAACCCAGATAGACAAACATCCCGCCCCCAAACCATCAAAATCAAACTAGCTGACGGCACAGAACGCACCCTCCAGCACCAAATTTCTACTAGTTTTTGGAGTCCAGACGGTAAACCCATGAGCGCCGCCGAATTTGTAGAACGTCTCTTTGGGGAAATTCCTGAACTCTTCACAGATGAAGAAGAATTAAGGACAATTTGGAGCCGTCCCGATACCCGGAAAGCCTTATTAAAAGGACTAGCAGAGAAAAGCTACGGGGAGGAACAACTCACAGAAATTAGCCGACTGATTGATGCCGAGAAAAGTGACCTCTATGACGTACTAGCTTATATTGCCTACGCCTCTCCACCCATGAGCCGCCAAGAGCGCGTCCTCGCTCACAAAGCCTCGATTTTCTCGCGTTACCTGGGCAAACAGCAAGAATTTCTGGAATTTGTCCTAGAGCAATACATCCAAGAAGGGGTAGGGGAACTCGATCGCTCGAAACTACCCCAACTGCTGGAGTTAAAGTATCATGCTGTTCGTGATGCTGTGGAAGAACTAGGAAAAGTTGCGAATATTAGTGAAGTATTTATCGGGTTTCAACAGTATTTATACTCACAAGATAGGGCAGCTTAATTGCAGGGTTTCGGGAATTAAATTAGAGAATTATGTTCTCTTAAATATTCATTGCCAAAAGTTTGCCGATCGCTACTAATTCAGGAGCCGGAGGAGCAGTCAGACTTTGCTGCCATTGGAAATACAGTTCCTGCGATCGTTCTAGTCCCAAAGTTAAACCTAGATTTTGGCTTACCTGCAATAATCGCTGAAGATTTTGAGATGAGATATCTAGGGTTTGGCTCTGGTAGAGTAGCTCCCACAGATTCCGCCATACCAATTGCTCTAGGGTTGACTTTGTTCCAGAAATATTTAGGCGGCAGTGGAGTAAGTGGGCTTCTTTAGCGATCGCTTCTAATTCTGCCAAGTAAGAATGATCTGTTTCCTCTGCGGCTAGGGATTGTACGGCACTAATTACTCGGTGCGATAGGGCAACTTCTGCGGCCACCTGCAATTCGGGGGGCGGGGGCAGTTCATCTCGGTGGAACGCCATGAGAACTCCATAATTATCCCGGTAGGCCTGAGTATACAACTGGTCTAGACGGCTAATAGTTTCTGTAGTTAATAAACCCATAATCCGGTGTCGTTCCTCTGCTAACAGATCTTGCAAACCAAAGGATTTACTATTAGCAAATAATTGATTCATTGCCACAATCACGATCCCCGCACTTCCTCCCTGCAAAGTAGCAAATAAATCCTCCTTCATCTGGTTGTAGATCAGTCTGCCCTCAAAGGGTTGCAAACAGCAATGGAAATCCCAGCCCCCTAGATGGAGAACTGCGTACACTAAGTGACTACTTTCTAGGGTGATTTCCGAAGTTAGTTGTAATTGCCCTACAGCCAAGGTTAAGACTCCTAGGCGCTGCATTTGCCAGTCTAGCTGCTCTACCTTGTAACAATAAACTTGGGGTCGATCCTGACGATATTGCTCCGCAACGCTAGAGCGATATTGCTCCGCAACGCTAAAGCGACCGCGTTGGTTGGGGAAAAGGGAAGTAATGGCATACTGGGCGGCTATTTGAGAGAAATTTACCTTAGCTGTGGTGACTAGTTCTTGGTAAATTTTAGCCCCGTCTTGAAAATATTCCACATTACTGGGCGCTGCTTGTAACTGCTGAGTAAATTCTCGCTCTAGTTGCACCCCTGCTACATCCCCAGCTAGTTCGATCGCTCTAGCTGCATAGCGGAGAATTTGCACTCCTTCCGGCCGAGAAACCTCCTCAAAAAACCAGCCACAACTGGTAAACATCAATAAAGCATGGCGCTGCATTTCCAACAGGCGCAGGGCATCAATTTGTTCCGTCGGACTCAGGGAATGATGGCTATGGGTGGTAAAAAAATGACTAACATTACTAGGAGAGCGATCGCCCACGACCTGAATATATTCATCCCGTGTCTGCCAAATATCTCGAAACAGCTTACTACCTTCAGTTTCATAGACCTTAACTAATTCATCTCGCAACCAATTAAGGGATGTTCTCAGGGGTTTACGCCATTTTTGATGCCATGTCCCACCACCCCCACAACCACAGTCATCCTGCCAACGATCGACCCCGTGGGCGCAACTCCAAGCCGTTATGGGTTTAAGTTCTACTTCCCAAACTGGGGGATGGAGGCTGAGATAATGGGCAAAATTAGTCACCTGCCAACCCCGACTGGCAAACTCATGGGTAAAGGCATAGGCCAGACATTTCTCGGCCCCGCCCTTATGATGCCCAAAGGTTTCCCCATCGGTGGCCACAGCAATTAATTGGCTCGGCCGGTGATCTCCCCGGACTGCCTGGCCAATTCTGCCGGTGAAGAAATAGGAATTGCTCAAGACATCACTAAAACCCATATCCCTAGAAATAGGGCCATCGTAGAAAAAGACATCTATAGAGGCGGAGTGGTCTTGTAAGTAGCAACGGTAGGGACGGGTAGGGTCAATTTGGGAACCGCCGACTTCCTGCCATTCGGGTTCGGAGTTGTCTGCCTTGGGCAAGAGACGACAGCGCTCAGCTTGGGAAGGAGCCAGAATAATAAATTTAATTCCTTCAGCAATCAAAGCCTCTAGGGTGGCATAATCTACCGCTGTTTCTGCCAGCCACATTCCTTCGGGGTCTCGCCCAAACCGGGAGCGAAAATCTTCTTTCCCCCAGCGAATTTGGGTGTATTTATCCCGTTCACTAGCCAAGGGCATGATGATGTGATTATAAACTTGGGCGATCGCATTCCCATAACCCAGACGTTGATGACTAAGGCGATCGGCTTCAATAATTTTCTGGTAGGTTTCTAAGTCGTAGCGCTCTAACCAAGAAAGCAGAGTTGCCCCCATGTTGAAGCTCAGGTATTCGTAGTTATTCACAATCTCGACTACTTCTCCCTGATCGTTAAGAATCCGGGCAAAAGCATTGGGGCGATAACATTCGTAGTGGATGCGTTCATTCCAGTTATGAAAAGGAGCCGCACTGGGTTGACGCTCTACGGCATCTAGGTAAGGATTTTCCCGGGGGGGCTGATAGAAATGACCATGAACGGTGACGTAAACCCCTGTAGATACGCTCTGAGCCTCTAGTTGATGATCAGGACTAACAGGCTGATCTGCGGCGATCGTACTTTCTGGACTCAAAGACAAAGTGGAAAAATGCTGATAACTCATGGCAGAAATAAATGTAGGGCAGAATTGCCAATATTCATCGCATTATTAAGCAATTTTGTACCCAAGTGCCAATTATTTTATGTCTTCTTCAGACTTGCTCTGGCGATATAATTTCCCGCCCCCGGCGGGGGCGGGATAAACATTTTCTTAATCAATTACAAATTCTAGGGTCTGACCATGACTACTGCCAAACTTTAGCTTCATGCCCGATCGCAACTCCACCTCCTGATGATGTACCTTTTGCCAGCCCTTCTGATGATAAATTAGGGTTCCATAACGGGAAAAATCCTTTAGGAGATAAGTAGTTTTCTGAGCCATATTCCCACGACAGATAATTTCAGCGTGCTGTTGGCTCACCCAGCGCTCTTGGATAATTAGATCATTTTCTGGTCTGCGTCCCACCCGCATCATCCCACCTTGGATGTACCATATTTGATTTGTTCCCCCCAGATCCCGGAGATAGGCATTGGTCTGAGAACTATCTCCCCAACCAGTGGCAAAGCCCGGTAGCTCAGTGATGCCTTCCTCGATCGGCTTAATTAATTCCCCATTAAATTCTGGGTGCATATAGAGAATGGGCAGAGTCCAAGCAGGTTGGTTAAACCCATAGAGGGTTAAGAGATGCTGCCGAGCTACGGCTACCGCTTGGTCAATGGGTCTCCGGGCTGCCAGAGCTTGGGCAAAATTTTGGATAAAGCTAATGGCTTCATGGTCGGCGATCGCATCCCGCATGCCTAATACTGCCGGGACTCCATGATGAATTAAGACTTCTGCCAAACTACTGCGGGGCATTACCTGATTGCCAATCTGCGCCGGATAAGCCAACCAACAAGCATTAAATACTGCCAAGGTAACTTGATTCCGCACCAGTAACTGAGCTAATTCCGTCCCATTCAGGGCAGCATCAGAGCGCAAAAATAGCAATCCTCCATCTACTGCCGGTACTCCATGCCCTGCATAGAAGAAAATATTATAATCTCCAGTTTCGATCGCTTTAATTAATTCCCCCGGTGTGGGTTGAGTCAGGGTATCCACTTGGGCAGGGACAGAAGGAATGAGTCGATTGGCGATCGCCTGAGTAGCGGCTCCCTGCCAGATCTGGCTCAAAGCTGCTGATTCTGCTCCTAGATCTAGAGCTTTTTCCCCCTCACCCGCCATAGCCCCTAACACCACTAAAATTTTTAAGGTGAGAGCCAAGCGCTGGGGCTGGAGTGGGTCTACATCACTGGTGGTGCGACTAAATAAAATTTGTTCCTTCAGGGAAATTGCCTGTTGCCCAGACTGGGATTGCATAATCTCCCAAGGCAGAGAAATAAAGTTTGGATCTCGGATCTCTAGCCGCAATCGGAGAAATTTATTCTGTCCCATCGCAATCCCTTGGCTCTGAGCATAGCTATTTTGAATTGCTCCGGCAAATAGCCATTGCCACAACTTCACCCCCAAATCCTGCATCAGCCGATTCGTCGTACTGCCTGTACCTAAGCTGCCTAATTCCTGCTCTTGGGTTAATAATTTTGGGGGCAATTCCAAACTTAATTCTGGATGAATAACTGGAGTTAAGGCAGAACCATTCACAGAAAAAATCTCCTGCCACTCTAGCCAGATTTGGCTCAATTCTGGAGTCCACAAAGAGTCATGATGCACATACCCTCCCGGATAGGGAGATTTAAGTACCCAGGTGGCAAAATTTTCTGTCCCCGCCTTAGTCAGACGGGCGATCGCTAAACTTAAACAGGGTGTTTCCCCACTGCTCATGGTCTGATCCTGTGGTTAACTTTTTGTGCGCTCTTGGAATAGGGGCGCATTGATCTGGTGAGCAATTTCCTTAGCTTCTTGGAGGAGATATTCAAAGAAAGCCTGAGCCACGATCGATAGTTGTTTTCCTTGAGGATAGATCACATACCACTGATTTTGGATCGGAAATTCCTGCACATCAAGAATTGCTAGTTGCTCCGTTGCCCCTTCCAAAGCCAAGGTATGGCGAGAGAGGACAGAAATTCCTAAGCCCCCGGCGATCGCTTGCTTGATTGCTTCATTACTCCCCAGTTCTAGCCGCACCTTGACAGATACCCCATGACGATCGAACAACTCCTGAACTGATTTACGAGTTCCCGAACCCGGTTCCCGCATAATAAACGGTTCCTCCGCCAAAAGCTCGATCGGAATTTGCTTGTGACCAACCAAAGGATGATTAGCAGGGGCTAGAACAACTAGAGGATTCTCTAAAACTGGATGAGAGCTAAGATTTAAGCCCTCTGGTAGCTGACTGACAATATACAAGTCATCTAAATTTTCACTTAGGCGATCGGTGATTCCCCGGTGATTTGTTACCTGCAAGGCAATGTCAATCCCCGGATATTTCTGACAAAAAGGGCCCAAGAGTCGGGGGACAAAATACTTGGCAGTAGTAATTACAGCCAAACGAAGTTTTCCTTGTTTTAAGCCCTTTAGATCCGCTATGGTCATTTCTATTTGGTCTAACTTATCAAAAATTTCCCGGCTAGCTGATAATAGCTGCTGCCCAGCTTCTGTTAAATAAAGGCGCTTTCCTACCTGATCAAATAGGGGTAAACCCACTGATCTAGTCAATTGTTTAACTTGCATAGAAACCGTAGGCTGAGTCAGAAATAACTCTTCTGCAGCCCTCGTAAAGCTGTTATGACGAGCAACAGCCT
Organism: Coleofasciculaceae cyanobacterium OTE_70_metabat_329; assembly: GCA_031374985.1. Classification (GTDB taxonomy): domain Bacteria; phylum Cyanobacteriota; class Cyanobacteriia; order Cyanobacteriales; family JAAUUE01; genus JAAUUE01. The sequence goes on from JANMHD010000334.1 coordinate 7,231, forward strand.
CAAATACCTTAAGCTGATGCAGTGTTGCTTGGTGCAATCGAATTTCTCCTGCTTATTATTCCCCTTAGTATATCCTAGCAATCTAAGGTACTTTCTAACTCCCAAAAACTAATGTGGTTACTGTAATGCTGCCATTCTTGTTGCTTAAGTTTTAGGTAAGACTGGACAAATTCTGAACCTAATCGGGGCGACAGGATAGAGTCTACCTCTAGGCAGCGCAAAGCATCCAAGAGATTACTGGGTAATTGTTTGACGGTTCCGGGGGCGGGGCGATGGGTATAACTATTGTAATCAGAGCGGACACCCGGATCTCGTTGGTGAGTAATGCCATCCAAGCCACTGGCAATCAAGGCAGCAGGTAGTAGGTAGGGATTAGCAGCTCCATCGGGGAGGCGAAACTCAAATCTTCCCGATTCTGGGATGCGGATGGTGTGAGTCCGGTTGTTGCCACTGTAGCTGATGGTGTTAGGTGACCAAGTGGCACCGGAGGTAGTGACAACAGCATTGATCCGCTTGTAGGAATTAACGGTGGGATTAGTGAAGGCACAGACGGCGGGGGCAGCATGGAGTACCCCAGCGATAAACTGGTAGGCAAGGTCAGAAAGTTCTAATTTTCCTTCGGGGTCAGCAAAAAGATTGTTTGCTCCCTCTAGATCCCAGATGGAAAGATGAGTATGGCAGCCATTGCCTGTCAGGTGGGGGAATGGTTTGGGCATAAAGGTTGCTCGGAAGTTGTGCTTTTCGGCGATCGCTTTCACCATGTACTTAAAAAAAGCATGGCGATCGGCTGTCACTAAGGCATCGGCGTAAGTCCAGTTCATTTCAAACTGCCCATTGGCATCTTCATGATCATTTTGGTAAGCTCCCCAGCCCAGTTCCAGCATGGCATCACAGATTTCAGCAATCACGTCAAACCGCCGCATCAAAGATTGCTGGTCGTAGCAGGGTTTGGTTTGAGAATCTCTAGGGTCAGAAATATTTTCTCCATCGGCAGCCAGTAAGAAATATTCACACTCCACTCCCGTGCGGACTCGATAGCCTAGGGCCGCTGCTTGGCCTAAAACTTGCTGCAAGACAAATCGGGGAGACTGAACTAAGGGCTGCCCTTCCACGTAGAGATCTGCGGCTAACCAAGCTACCTCCGGTTGCCAAGGTAATTGGGTCAAACTCTGGGGATCGGGAATTGCTAAGACATCAGGATCTGCTGGGGTCATATCTAACCAGGCTGCAAATCCGGCAAACCCCGCCCCATTAGTTGCCATAGTATCGATCGCTTGGGCGGGGACTAACTTCGATCGTTGGACACCAAATAAATCAGTAAAGGAGATGAGGAAGTATCGAATCCCTCGATCGTGGGCAATTTCAGAAAGATTCATGGAAAAAGCATAATATTTTAATCCTTCCTAAGTTAGCCCTAATACTACCCTAGGGATTGTTATGGATAAACAAATATGGTAACTCTCAAGAAGTTGTGGTGTTGAAGTAGCTTAACCCCCAGTTTGCGCTAGCTGAGCGTAGTTGAAGCCAAGAGAGGGGGCATCAGCCAGCAAACAGTAGGGACGGCTATAACTGAGGGGAGATTCCAAGGCGTGATCAAGCAAAAATTCAAGATTGCCCATCACCGCTTCTGTGCTGCCGTCATAGACTATTTTACCTTGGCTCAAAACGATCGTCCGGGGACAGAGTTCTAAGGCTAAATCTAGATCATGAGTGGCAATTAATTGAGTGAGGGGTAAAGTTTGCAGAAGTTGAATTAGTTGCCGCCGGGAACGGGGATCTAACTGGGCTGTAGGTTCATCAAAGACAAGGATTTGGGGATGCATGGCTAAAACTCCGGCGATCGCTACTCGCTTTTTCTCACCTCCTGAAAGGGCATCCGTACTCCGGTCACTGTAGGCATTAGCATCCAAGCCCACTGCCATCATGGCATTAACTACTCTCGATCGCAGAGTATCCCCCTTCAATCCCAAGTTTTTTGGGCCAAAAGCCACATCTTCCCCTACGGTGGGCATAAATAATTGATCATCGGGGTTTTGAAACACTAACCCCACAAAATTACGAATTGCTGACAAATTCTCTGGAGCGATTAATAATTCCCCTACCCTCACTTTGCCGGTTTGGGGAGCAATAAGTCCATTGAGATGCAGTTGTAGAGTAGATTTCCCCGATCCATTCGCACCGATGAGGGCAACTTTTTCTGTGGCAGCGATCGCTAGATTAATATCTCTTAAGGCTTGAGTTCCGTCGGGGTAAGCATAACTCAGGTTGGCGATCGTAATTGGGTTGTGATGCATAGATTCAACGACAGGAAAATCTTTTTGAGGACTTATGGTACTTTTTTAGGATACAGCCAGAAAACCCCCTTTTCTTGTATGCCCGGAGGGCTTTAAGCCCTGCACTAAAATGCCGCTACGCTAGAGCCAAGCGGAACTTGGAACTCAAGAACATACTGCAAATATTGTATTTAGGCAAAAAATTTCAAAGCCCCCTTAAAAAGGGGGTTGGGGGTTCTCTTTGATAGGAATTCTAAGCTAACTTGATTAGCCAATAGTAGCCTTATCAGTGTTGACACTAGTTGCCCCGGAAATGCCCTGAGCGATCGCCACCATCTGACTCAGAATCTCTTGACTAGGAACTTTACCTTGGATGACTACAGTTCCTCCAGTCTGAGCAATATCAAAGGGGGCAGCACTACTAATACTGGCATCTTGTCCTAAGGCTTGGACAACTCGTTTTGCTAAACCACTTTCATCGTATTCCCCATTTAGGCCTACCCGCTCCGCCGGAATCCCAATACTCAATCCAGTGGTATCTACATCAGTAGCTCCCGATACTGTTCCAGCAATGGAGATGAGTTTATTTACAATACTTTGGCTAGGAGCTTGTCCCCGTAACACTACAGTTGTGCCAGTTTGGAGAATATCTATGGAGGGAATATTTGTCAATTCAGCATCTTGATCAAAGGCAACAGCCACTCGTTTTGCCAAACCACTCTGGTCATATTCCCCGCTTAAGCCCATTCTCTCTGGGGCGATCGGTTCACTAGCAGTAGCATCAGGAGCAGTAGCATCAGGTGTAGGAGCGGCCGCAGCTGCTTCCGGGGGTTTTTCCATGCCAAACAATCTTTGTAACCAACCCATGAGTAAATATCCTCCTGAATAAAATAATTTGTAAAGTTCTCTGAGACCATCGGAAACTGTTCGCTTCTAATAGCTTTCCTGTCTATTAATATAATAGCGAATTCTCTAGGGACTGACTTTCTGAGACAATGCCCATGATAAACCTCTAGGTATCCTAAGCAAAAATGTTGCTTTCTCTAGATTTCATCTAAATTCCCTAACTAGCGTCTTGTTAGTTGCAGTCGAGAGGAAGCCCACATCTGGGTATAAAGCTTTTCTAGGGCGGTAATATTACTTGTTAAAGTATAGCGATCGAGTACCCTAGCTCTAGCTTTGCTGCCCAGAATGGGAGTCAGTTCTGGTTGGTCTTGGAAGAGGGGTAAGAGAGTTTGCAACTGGGATGTGACCCGGCGAGTACTCATCACCACCCCAGCCCCTTTTTCTAGTACTTCCCCATCGGCCCCGGCATCGGTAGCAATACAAGCCACACCACAAGCCATGGCCTCTAGGAGGGAAAGGGATAAACCTTCTAGGTAGGAAGGCAAAATGAACACATCCGCAGCCCGGAGAATTTCACAACGTCGCTCATCCCCCGCCACAAATCCTAACCAAACTACCCCATCATCTTCACCATATAAGGCTTTTAAGGATGGAACTAGGGGCCCTCCACCGACAATAACTAATTTGGAGTTACTCGCCATTTTGGAGAGTTTCCAGGCTTTGAGAAGAGACTCCACATTTTTTTCTGTAGCAATACGCCCTTGGTAGACAAATAGGCGATCGCACCCCATTTCTTTTTTAAAGTTCGATACTCCGGGGGAATATTTCTGCACATCCACGCCGTTGGGAATCACCGCTAGTTTCTCTGCCGGGACACCGAGCTTAACTAGAAAATTTTTCTGGAGTTGGGAGAAAATAATTACTCGATCGTAATTTGCCAAGAAGGGAGCATAAAGCTGGTAGGTAAATAGCTGGGTTCCCGATTGCAGATTGCGCCGTTTGCCATCAAAGGGGGGATGAAAGGTGGCGACTAGAGGAATATTTAGTTCCTGACAAATTTCTGGTAGCAGGAAATCTAGGGGAGACAGGGTCAAGGAAGCATGGACAATATCTGGTTTTAGCTCCCTTAGCGATCGCTCTAGGACTTTATTGGCCGTAAAAGTAGGAATAGTATAAATTTGAGACTTGTACAAGCAGGGCAGAGTGACATCTTGAGTTCCCGATTGGTACCCAGATTGATATTCTGAGTGATATCCAGTAGAGCCAAAGGTTTCTGGTTCATCAGCCTCCTCTGGAGCAAAATGGAAGAAACTAACTTGATAGCCCCGATCCAACAGGGAGTTGGTGATTTCTCGACTGTAGGTAACATTGCCACAAAAAGGTGATTTTTTGCCAATCCAAGCTATGTGCATTCAGGTAAATAGGTTTTGAAGTTTTATATTTAAGGTTTTATAGTTATTGTCAACCGTAACTGACATAGTACCGAAAATTTATTACTAGTAATCAGATTGGTGGATGGTTTTCTATCTTAAAATGTCATCTATCTTAAAATGTCAAAAGAAATATCAAAAGAGGACTCCTATTAGAGGATGTCTGAGAAGTATCTGGCGGTTGAAACCGCGACTATAAGAACAAAGTCCGCCGTCGCGGACTAAGAGAAATCTAGGAATTTCTGCAACCTGCGCACCATCCAGGTTTTGCTCCTGTAGCTGCGACTTTAGTCGCCAAGCTACCTTTTCAGACATCCTCTAAGAGGCTATTTATAAAGTATGGTTTTAACTATGATTTTTTCTTGGATAACTATTAGTAGTTCCTTTCAAAAATACTCAACAAGTAGTTTAGGATTATTTATGATAGCAATCCTCAAAAATTTGGAACTCTTTTACGATCGCTATAGCAGTAATATAAATATTTTTAAGCATGAGGTAGTTTCGATGCCAGATATCGTGGATATTGCAGTGGGAGCGGGTTCCTTTGAAACTCTAGTCACAGCAGTGAAGTTAGCTAATTTAGTGGATGCTCTAAAAAGTCCGGGACCTTTTACCGTGTTTGCTCCCAATGATGATGCCTTTGGCAAATTACCCCCCGGTACGGTTGCTTCTCTGGTAAAAAGTATCCCTCAACTAGCCCGAATTTTGACCTATCATGTGGTAGCAGGTAAGTATACTCAAGCAGATTTGGCAGCTTTAGGAGTAGTTACTTCCCTAGAAGGTTCCCCTATTTCTATTGATTGCTCTGATGGTTTTGAGGTGAAAAACTCTACTGTTCTAGCCGCAGATATTGAAGCAGATAATGGGATTATTCATGTAATCGATCGAGTCCTGCTCATGGGCTAGGAAGTCCGGGGGAGAAGCAACTAAAAAAATAGATAGCTACAAACTCCCCTTGGAAAGTTATTAGATATCCACTTTGAAAATATTAGCCCTGAAAAGACTGGCCGGTTTTTTGATGGATGAAGTCCATAATTTTTTTGTATCCCTCTGCATTACTTTGGGGAGTGATAATTATGGGAATAGAACTTTCGGGAAGCCAGAAGGTCAGCTTCCCATTAGGAGATTGGCAAAAAGTACTGATGCGATCGAGGTCTATCAGGTATTCATTGCGATCGTAAGAAATCTTTAGCCAGTTGCCCATAAAAAGGTGTAAGTTGATTTCTGCTATATAGTCCCAAATTCTCTGATAGCTATTTGGATCACTTTGGCGACTAATAATCACAGGAATTGAGCTATTGGGTAGCCAAAAGGTAATCTTTTTATCAGCATTGTAGCTAAAAGCGCCAAGGCTTTCTAAATCTACCAGATATTCATTTCGCTCATAATTGACCTTAACCCAATAAACCACAAATTGTTCCTCGCTTCAGGATATTTCTACCGGAAGAGTTTCTTGCTCATGATAAATGTTGGGGAGAATAGCTTGAGGGGGGGTAGCACCCAGCAGAGGGGAAGAGATGCGGGAAAAATTTTCCCAAGAGGCTTTGATAAACCCCTGAAATAGAGGATGGGAAGTACTAGGGCGGGAGTTAAATTCAGGATGAAATTGACTGGCAATAAAGAAAGAATGACCGGGTAATTCAATCATTTCCACCAATCTGCCATCGGGGGAAGTGCCACTAATAATATAGCCACTTTCTAGGAACAGATTCCGGTAAGCATTGTTAAATTCATAGCGATGGCGATGACGCTCATAGACAACTTCCGCTTGGTATAATTTGGCTGTCAAGGTATCGGGAGTTAGGCGACAGGGATACAAACCGAGGCGCATAGTTCCCCCTCTATCTACCACATCCTGCTGTTCTGGGAGGAGATTAATTACAGGATTAGTTGCTTCAGGATCAAACTCGGAACTATTGGCATTTGCCAAATTTACTACATCCCTCGCCCATTCAATTACCGCACACTGCATTCCCAGACATAAACCAAGAAAGGGAATATTGTGTTCTCTGGCATACTTGATCGCCGAAATTTTGCCATCTATACCCCGAATACCAAAACCACCGGGGACAATAATTCCGTTAATATCTTGTAAATAAGCTGAGGCTTCCTTGGCTTCAATATCTTCAGAGTTGACCCAGCGGATATTTACTTGGATATCTTGGGCGATCGCTGCATGACGCACAGCTTCCACCACTGAGAGGTAGGCATCATTGAGGCGGACATATTTGCCCACAATGGCAATTTCAATGGTTTCCCTAGGGGCGTAGAGACGTTGTACCAGAGTCTGCCACTGGGTAAGATTAGGGGTACGTTGTTCCATCTGGAGGAGGTCTAACACCTGATGGGCTAAACCTTCTTGTTCCATGATTAGAGGGACTTCATAGATACTAGAAGCATCTTCACAGGTAATGACACTTTCTACGGGAACATCACAAAATTCGGAAAGTTTTTCCTTAAGACCCTGAGGAATGGGGCGATCGCTCCGGCAGACCAAAATATCTGGCTGGATGCCAATGGAGCGTAATTCCTTTACAGAATGTTGAGTAGGTTTGGTTTTCATCTCACCAGCAGCGGGAATCCAAGGGATTAAGGTAACGTGGAGATAAACTACATTTTGACGGCCAACATCTTTCCGAAATTGACGAATTGCCTCCAAGATGGGTAGGGATTCAATATCTCCCACGGTTCCCCCCACTTCGATCAGTACCACATCAGGATGGGTATTTTTGGCAACTCGATGGATGCGCTCCTTAACTTCATTGGTAATATGGGGGATCACTTGGACTGTGCCGCCGTGATAGTCGCCCCGTCGTTCTTTATTCAAGACAGCCTGATATACAGAACCAATGGTGACACTATTGAGGCGAGACATGGAAGTATCAGTGAAGCGCTCGTAATGTCCCAAATCTAGGTCTGTTTCTGCCCCATCGGCGGTGACAAATACTTCCCCATGCTGAAAAGGACTCATGGTTCCGGGGTCTACGTTGATATAAGGATCAAACTTAAGAATAGATACAGAATAGTTTCGGGATTTGAGTAATCTCCCTAGGCTGGCGGCAACAATGCCTTTTCCAATGCTGGATACTACGCCACCCGTAACAAATACAAACTTAGTCATAGTTCTTTGATAACTGTTCTTTGATAACTCTAATTAACTCTGTTTTTTGCGATCGCTACGATTCAAGACTAGCGGTATCAATTCTCATGATAAAAATTGATTGATTAACAAGTATTTTAGGAAATAGATTTTAGGCTTAATAATAGCGTAACAACCTTAAGGCGCTGGGTTTGCTAGAAGGTGAGTTAAAGGTTTCAGAGACATTCTACCCAGTATTTTAGACTTGTTGCGCTCGATTTAAAATAAAAATTGCTGGCAGAGGACGATCGATATTTCTGCACCAGACTCTTGCTATTATAGTCATCCTTTGGGCTAGATTCAGAGATAAAATCAAAAATCCCCCTAAACCGTTAATTGTCAAGGAGGATTAGAGACAAAAAATTTAATCTAACTTAGTAAGCATCCTGTAGTTCATAGAAATCAGGAGAAATATAATCTTTCCGTAGAGGGAAACCTACCCAATCTTCCGGCATCAGGATCCGCTTCAAATTGGGGTGTCCTTCGTAGATGATGCCAAACATATCGTAGGATTCTCGTTCTTGCCAGTCCGCAGTTTTCCAAATCCAATAGACGGAGGGAACTACAGGATTTTCTCGGGGGAGAAAGACCTTAACTCTTACTTCTTCTGGGCGATCGGCATTGTCTGTCACCTTAATTAGATGGTAAAAACTGACCAACTCACCACCGGGAGCAGTATCATAAGCCCCTTGACATTGAAGATAGTTAAATCCGTAGGCGTAGAGAGCAGTGGCGATCGGCAGGAGAAATTTCCCCTCTACCTTGAGTATTTCTACCCCAGAGTGATCTTTACCTAGAGATTCATGGCCAAAGCCATTACTAGTCAGCCAAGTCGATATTTTTCCTACTTCAGCAATGACACCACTAGTTGCTAATTCTGTTGTTGATTCTTCTGCTGCCAAAATCTAAACCTCCTGTTTTTGGGTTGCCATCAAAGCGGGAACTACTGGTAGACCGATCGCCTCTTGGAGTTCCTTGGGGGGTGCTTGACGGGTAGCAGATTGCAGATAAGTTCCATTGAGGATTGGCTCTACTGGTTTCATCTTGTGAGCCACAGTATGAAAGCGGTGGGTTTGTCCCATCTTGCTATACTCCTGCATCGATTCATTAGCCATTTTCTTGCGAAGTTTAATAATCGCATCAAAAACAGCCTCTGGCCGGGGCGGGCAGCCTGGAATATAGACATCCACAGGAATTAATTTATCCACACCCCGCACTGCCGTGGGGGAATCTACGCTAAACATACCACCAGTGATCGTACAAGCTCCCATGGCAATCACATACTTGGGTTCAGGCATTTGTTCGTAGAGCCGAACGAGAGCCGGAGCCATTTTCATAGTGATTGTCCCAGCGGTAATCAATAAATCTGCTTGTCGGGGACTGGCACGGGGGACGAGACCAAAGCGGTCAAAGTCAAAACGAGAACCAATCATCGCTGCAAATTCAATGAAGCAGCAGGCCGTACCGTACATCATCGGCCACAGGCTAGATAGTCTGGCCCAGTTGTAGAGGTCATCTACCGTGGTCAGGATCACATTTTCTGAAAGGTCTTGAGTTATCTGGGGACGCTCAAGGGGATTGATAATTCTTTCTTGTTGTTCGATTATGTTTGTACTTGTCATGACCACTCCAAAGCTCCTTTGCGCCAAGCGTAGGCTAGGGCAATTACCAGAATTGCAATGAAAATAAGTGCTTCTACAAAAGCCAATAACCCTAGGCGACTGAAGGCAACTGCCCAAGGATATAAGAATACGGTTTCCACATCAAAGACGACAAAAACCAAGGCAAACATGTAGTAGCGGATATTGAACTGAATCCACGCCCCGCCAATGGCTTCCATGCCAGACTCATAGGTAGTGAGCCTTTCTGGATAACCTCCTTTAGGGCGGAGTAGTTTTGAGGCTAACAATGCAGCCACCGGGACTAAGCCACAGAGGAGGATAAAAACTAAGAAATATTCGTAACCGCTCAGGACAAACACAATAGTTAATTACCTAGGTTTATTGACATAATCAGCGAGCTAAAGCGACGGTGATTCTTAAACTCGCATTTTAAGATTTCCTGTTTCACAGATTCTTGGCTAGACATTGCTGCCCCCGCCAGACCATCTCCCCAGGCGTTTTTAAATACGCTATGCCCTAGCGCATTTATAGATTTCTTTATATTTTTACATAACTTCGTATCTCTGCACCAATTCTCCTATCAAAGAATTAAATCTTAGCTATAGCTATCTCAAAAAGAATCAGAGGTATACTCACAAGTTAGGAATCTGACAACTAGGTTTGAGAATTCGGGGTATCGGGTTGCCCAGTTTTTGGTCTCTGGCCCGTATTACGAACATTGATAAATTTATTTAAAAGCTCAAACCAAAAGGGTGCTCCCATAGAAAAAGCGATCGCACTAATAAACCAGCCTGCCAGTCGAGAGATCCAAGCTGGGGCAGAAATATTAGTATCCCTCGGTAAAGTCCAGCCAATGGGGAAAGCGGCAAGTTGGTTAATAACTACATTAATGTTTTCCTTAATTGGTTGGATGGCATTGTTTTTCTCTTGAATACATTCTTCAACAGACAGTTTCTTTTCTGGAGGACATGAATTATTCAAAGTAGTAATGGATTGAGAATTATTTTCTACTACTTGGTTGGCAAGCTGATTAACTGTTCCTGATAGAGACTGATTTTTATAGAGGCGATCGACCATATTGATGGTATCGATATTACCGAGAATTGCTACTACTAAACCAATACAAAAGGAAATGCCCTTAGAGTTTCTTTTATAAGCACCACTGGCTCTAACCATTGACTGATCAAACCATTCAGCTAAACCTTTTTGAAATTCTACTAATTTAACTTCTTTATCCTCCACTTGATCTTGGAGTCGCCGGGCTAGAGTAGATAAGTTTGTAAGAAGATAAATATCACTTTCTTTTAGATCTTCTACAGGAAAATTATTAGTATTAGCTATAGAAGAGCTAGGAACATTAACCAGAGCATTAATATTTTGCTCATCTGGTAGATTTGGGATACTTTGAATATTGCTTGTAGTAGTCATCATATCTGGAGGAAGCGTCGATGGCTCTAGACTCGGGTCATTCCAAGCAGATGAGCTAGTTTGATTGTCAACTAAAATTTCTTGGGGCTGAATTTGTTCTACTTGTTTAACTAGATTGCCTTGATTTTCTTGTAGTCTACCATCAATTTTATTGACAATATCATCAATGTTATCTTGATTGTTAATATCTAGTTGATAACGGGTTTTGAGAACTTCTAATAACGCTGCCGAAAATATTTCTTTAGGAATATAAGAAGGTCCTTTAGAATTTTCTCTCCCTTGATTAAGAGATTTTAGAAGAGAAGTATTATATAAAGCCTGCATAATTTCTGCTTTCTCTGGATTATCATACTTATCTTTACCTTCTAAAAGATTAATTAAGCTACCCCGCAAACTAGTAGCTCTAATCTCTAGTAAAGCCGTAAGATTTTCTTGTAGCTCAGAAATTAGTAGGCTGAGAATCATATAGATGAAACTTACCCCGATCGCTACATTTAAATAGCTAAAAAAGTTTTCCATAAAAAATATCCCTTTAACAATAAAAGCTAATCTAGGGGGTCTATCCCCCCAGAGAAAAAGCATAAGCAACTTAATTCAGGTTATATCATTAGCTGATCCCTTTTAGATAGGGCTTAGGCACTACGAGCAAATTTTCTGGAATTCTAGAGGTTTTTGCGCAAGTCCTAGAAATAACTGGTGATGCTAAAGCCCTTAGAAATCGCCAACATCGCAGAAATCTTCTATCCCGATTTCTAAGATATACATTAGGGTCGGAGCTACTAGGATTGAGGGAATTAATGGGCTATCAGCTAAGTAAGCAATTACAGACCCAAGAGTTCCCTGTTGAAGATCGCTTTTCATGGATTCTTGACAAACAATTCCCCGACACTGACGGGCGATCGCTTCTAACCAACTAGCATTACTCTGGTCTGGCTGTAGTCCATAGCGAATTGCCAAGACCATTGCTGCATCTTCTAAATCTCCTTCACAATCTTCAATTACATCTAACGCAATTAGAGATTCGGGGTATTCGGCCATAGTCGATCGTAATCTGGCAATAGCTACTGAACTAACTTGAGTCATAGGATTCTGAGGATTCGCTAATTCTGGGGTGTACTAGAGGGCTTTAGACTATGTTATTACACCCAACGCTATCCCAACAAAAATCAGAGCTACTAAGTGGCTCTGAAGGTTTAACAAAAATTCATTTGGGGGCCTAAGGCTTCACACCCTTGTTAGTTTAGGCTGCTAGGGGCGATCGCTCTTGAGCTACTTCCCAACCTTTCGGTAAAACTGGAGCTACTTCCACATCTTCTAAAACTTTTTCCAGTACTTGAACTTCAATTTTGACCGATACTAGATAAGTTCCCTCCTCTTCGCCCACTGCTTCAGCAATAACTTGGGCAAATTCTGGACGGTGGGCTGTAATTGGGTGGCTCAGAACACAACGGTTCCATGCGTACTCAGCTTCAGGATTAATGGAGAGAATATAGTGATTAGTCATGGCAATAACCTCATGTTTTCCGGGATTTGCTTAAGAGCAGCATGTACTTCTATTACTCCTCTATTATAGTATAAATGAACTAATAACGGGGAATATTACCGCAGGATAAAAGAAAATTCATAAATTATGGAAAACCAGAGACCGATCGCCGTAGACCTATTTGCTGGGGTAGGGGGAATGACCCTAGGCTTTGAACAAGCCGGATTTGATGTCCTCGCTTCGGTAGAAATTGATCCCATTCATTGTGCTACTCATGAATATAACTTTCCCCTAGGGACAGCAATCTGTGCCAGTGTTGTAGATCTATCGGGTGATGATATTCGGAGTAAGTCGAAAATTGGCGATCGAGAAGTTGATGTCGTATTTGGAGGGCCACCTTGTCAGGGTTTTTCTTTAATAGGTAAACGTGTTTTTGATGATCCTCGTAATCAGTTGGTATCGCATTTCATGCGCTTAGTTATTCAACTGAGAGCTAAGTATTTTGTGATGGAAAATGTTAAGGGTTTGACCCTTGGTAATCATCGCCAATTTGTCGCAGAGGTAATTGAAAATTTCGAGAGGAATGGCTACAAAATTCTTAAACCTTATCAAGTTCTGAATGCTGCTCATTTTGGTGTTCCGCAACATCGGGAAAGGCTTTTCTTGATTGGTTGTCGTCAAGATTTAAATCTTCCTAGTTATCCTGTGCCAATGACTAAACCAGCAAAGGCAAAACGCATTTCTCCGGCGCTGGCTAATCTGCCAGATAGTCCCAAGGTGAGTGATGCGATCGCAGACCTACCAGATGTTTCTCAATATCCAGAACTAAGCGATCAAGATTGGTGTGTAGCAGAATATCAAAAACCTAAAAGTTCCTACAGCGAATACTTACGAGGATTACAACCAGAGCCGCATAATTTATCTTATCCTCGGCAATATGATAGTAAATTTCTTACTTCTAGTATTGGTACTGTTCATACCCCTACATCGATCGCCCGTTTTCAGGCAACAGCCCAGGGTGAGGTAGAAAAAATTAGTCGATTTCTCAAACTTGATCCTAATGGTATTTGCAACACTCTCAGAGCAGGCACTCCCAGTAATCGTGGTGCCTTTACTGCTCCCCGCCCGATCCATCCCGATCAACCTCGTTGCATTACAGTGCGGGAAGCTGCTAGATTACATTCTTATCCTGATTGGTTTCGATTTCATAGTACAAAATGGCATGGATTTCGCCAGATCGGTAACTCAGTTCCCCCCTTGTTAGCTAGAGCAGTTGCGAATCAAGTAAGGGAGGTACTAGGGGTAAGTCTAAAAAAACCTAAAAAAGTAATTTCTTTACTAAATGATGATAAATTACTGCAATTAAAAATGACAGAAGCAGCAGAAAAATATGGAGTTGATCCCCATGAAATTAGGTGAACTACTGGCAGGAATTGAAGGAGTAGACGTAGCTAATGGAGCTAACTCTACGATCGAAGTTACGGGAATTTCTACTAATTCTCAAATTTGTGAACCGGGGGATTTATTTATTGGATTGCCCGGTACTAGGGTGGATGGAGGAGAGTTTTGGCAAGGAGCATTGACCGAGGGAGCGATCGCCGCCTTGATCACTCCAGAGGCTTTAGCTAAGACTCCTGCCGATCCAGATCAAGTTGTATTCACTACCCCAGATATTATTCTTGCCTGTAGCCAAATTGCCACCAAGTTCTATGACTATCCTGCTGCCAAACTAAAACTAGTGGGAGTAACAGGGACGAATGGCAAGACTACTACTACCCACTTAATAGAGTTCATCTTAGAAAAAGCCCAGCGATCGCCTGCCCTCCTCGGTACTCTCTACACCCGCTGGCGGGGCTACCAAGCCACTGCTGTAAATACCACCCCCTTTGCCGTGGATCTCCAAGCCCAACTAGCCCAAGCCCAAGCTGCTGATAGCGAAGTTGCCATTATGGAAGTTAGTTCCCATGCCCTCACCCAGCGACGGGTATTAGGTTGCCCCTTTGAAGTAGCAATATTTACCAACCTAACCCAAGACCATTTAGATTTTCACAAGACAATGGAGAATTATTTTCAGGCAAAAGCCCTGTTATTTTCCCCAGACTACCTCAAGGGCAGAGCAATTATTAACTTGGATGATCCCTACGGTCAAAGATTAGTTTCCCAGATTGCCCCAGAGCAGTTATGGACTTATAGTGTTCATAATACCCAAGCAGATCTATTTATGAGTAGTCTCGACTACACTGCGATCGGGGTGAAGGGCAGACTGCATACCCCCTTGGGAGAGATAGATTTTTCTTCTCCCTTAGTAGGGCAATTTAATCTAGAAAATCTCTTAGCAGCAGTGGGGGCTAGTTTACACTTGGGAATTGATTTAGCTCTAATTGCTAAGTCTTTACCAGAATTTGGGGGAGTACCAGGACGCATGGAACAAGTCCAAGTTCCGGGACAGGATATCAGCGTAATTGTCGATTATGCCCATACTCCTGATAGCCTAGAAAGTCTCCTGAAGGCTGCTCGACCATTTATTGCAGGCAAAATGATCTGCGTTTTTGGGTGTGGGGGCGATCGTGATCGAACTAAACGACCCATCATGGGAGAAATTGCAGCCCGATTAGCTGATCTAGCTGTAGTAACTTCTGATAATCCGAGAACAGAAAATCCCCAACAAATTCTTCAGGATGTCCTAGCCGGGATTCCTAATAACTATAGTCCCGTTGTCGAGGGCGATCGATCCCTCGCCATCCGCCTTGCCATCCAACAAGCCCAACCCGGAGATGGGGTATTAATCGCTGGGAAGGGTCACGAAGATTATCAAATCCTTGGTACTGAAAAAATTCACTTTGACGATCGAGAACAGGCCAGAGCCGTGTTGAACGATCGTTACTTGCCATAAAACTATTTTTTCTAAAATTTATACAGTTAATTAGGAGCGCAAAGCCTTGCGCCCCGATTGTTTATAAAAATTAATCTTTAAATGAATTAATTTCTAAGGACTAGTAACTGTGGCCTTTGATTTTTCCAGTGTTGCTGATTCTGTCACCCGCAAGCTAGGAAATAGAAAATGATTTTCCTCTACATACTGCGCCCCAAACAAACCCTTCTCTGCCCAAAAGTAACGATCTGTAGTGTGCTCGTTTCTTTTTACCAAAACTAGGGCTGGAGGTAATATTCCGGCGGATTGAATATATTTTCTAGCAGCAGTTACTGGCTTATCTTCGCCACTTTCGATGCTATACTGTGGTACGTTTTCTAAAATTTTGCGCCCTTCTTGGCGACGGCGACTCTTGCGCTTACGTCTTCTTGCCAACTTTTGTGCCCTCCGAATTTTCTAAGTTAAGATGTAATTATAGCTACAAAATCCGTGCTGATTATATCTGTGCTAGTTAAAAATAGCAATTCGTCTTTACAGATTGATACAAAGAGTGCTACTCCTCAAAAAATAGCTAATATTTCTTAATCTACAGTCTAGCTCACCCAAAAAAATTAAAGGAAGGAATTTAACTTCCTTCCCCTGACTATTTCCTTTCAGTTTATTTCGCAACATTTGAGTTTGCTTTCTTAATTGCCTTTGCCTAGCAGAGCCACCCTTGCCTTTGTCGTTTCTTCCTTGGCGGCGGGGAGATTCCCAGCTTTTCAGTCTCTGGTTCATGGGAGTTAGCCTCTCTAATCTCTTTGTCAATTCTCTAGGTATAACTAACCTTGTAGCTAACCTAAGAGAGCCAGCTTGGAGTTAGACTTTGATTGGTGGGCGGGGGGAGACTTGAACTCCCAAGACCTTGCGGCCGGCAGATTTTGAGTCTGCTGCGTCTACCAATTCCGCCATCCGCCCTTGATTGGTTCTTGATTATTATAACCTATTGTTTGCCTTTGCAACAAGTTTTGATAATCTTGGGAAGTTGCCCAGCGATCGATCTCTTTGGCTCTCAATACAGGGACGGGATGGCTTAGGGAAGCTGTGTGCATAGTTTTTAGCATTTGCCCCATCTCAGTATTACTAATAGATTCGTAAGCCCGGGCTTGTTCTAGAAAAGCATCTATATTTAATAACGGGGCAAGGGTGGGGGAACCCCCGGCCAGTTTCATTAAGACAGAGGCAACGGTTTTCGGATTTTGGGTCGCAAGGAGAGCGGCCCGATCGCAACTAAACTCAGCACACCGAACCCATGCTAGCATTTGCTCTCGGAGTTGTTGAGCGATCGCAGTTCCCCAGTCAGGCAATAAACCCGCTGCTAATACAAATAAATTTGCTAAAGTAATATATACACCGTGTTCGCACTTAAGATGCCCCAACTCATGGGCAATTACTGCTTGAACTTCCTCTGGAGTCAGTAGATCAATTAAGGAAGTATGCAGCACTAAAAATGGTTGCTTACCCCGCATCGCAAAAGTATACGCATTGGGCTGGGGGTTTTGCTGCACGTACATCTGGGGCGGCTCTAAATCTAGAGTAGTGCAAGCTTCTAGGAGTAGTTGATGCAAATGAGGCAATTGGGTTTTGCCGACTAAAATACTAGCAGAAATATTATTAAGATAGAAAAATTCTTCGGCGATCGGTCCAAGGAAATTCCTGACTAGCAAATCCATTCCCGGCAGTTGCTTCAGGGATTGTGTTGCAGCCAAGTCTAGGGGGTGACGAAATTGATCTGCTTGAAGACCAAAGAGAGTAATTTTAGGTAGGGTCATGGGAGATAGGGGAAGAGTTGAGCTATACTTCATTTTACCGCAAATCTAAAATCACGCTAAAGTCCTTCATCCTATGCCCAAGCAGAATACAAATAATAGCTATGGTCATACCCCAACCAATTCCCCAAAAGAATCCTTAGAAAATCCTTCAGAAAAGTCTCAAGAACCTAGTCATAAATCAAATTCCGCCGTAGAACTTCCTGCCCATGAACATAGCGGGGAACGTCATTCCCATGGGCATAGTGCTGATTCCGTCAAGGCAGTGATAAATCGCTTATCAAGAATTGAAGGCCATGTCCGGGCAATTAAAACTATGGTTCAGGAAGACCGGGACTGTCCTCAAGTCCTAATTCAAATTGCGGCGGTGCGGGGAGCTTTAGATCGAGTAGCCCGGATGATTTTAGATGAACATTTAACGGCTTGCATTGCCCGTGCCACCCAGGCGGGAAATATTGAACAAGAAATTGAGGAATTAAAAGCGGCGTTGGATAGGTTTTTACCATGAATTTACCAATCTGCCCTAAATTAATTTGTCATGATTGGCAAAAATGTTTGATAATAGTAAGACATCAAGTACGGCTGTTCACCTAAGATTTTATTAAATTCTAGATTGACAGCAGTAAAATTAACAATGGCAAAACCTTTCAAGCCCTTGACTAATTTATTCTTCTATGCCGCCCCTGTCGTTAATCATTTTTTGACCAGAGCGATCGCTATTACTAAGCTTTCTTATTTTTGGTCAGCCGGAAAATTCGGTACTTTAGGGATTCCTGTGGCTGCTCCTAGGGCAGCAATGGGAATTTTTGGTTTGCAGGGGGTTTTATTAGCGAGAAAAAGTTGTCAAGGTCTCCTTAAAACTTAGCTTTAAAAGAAATAAGAATGTCCCCCGCAGCATAGGGCATATTCTTACCAAAAAATTATTATCCTAGGACTACCTAAAGGTAAAATTTTATAGCTAGTTTATAGGTTTAGCGTCAGCCAATTATTCTGTTTAGGAGAAGCCAAATATGTTACACCGCAAGATTTATCAACTCTGTTGTGATGGTCGTGAGGTATCTATCTTCTTGAGGGATCAGCAACGCCTGGTGGAACATGCCCGGATTGTAGATATAGAAGGGGATTTGGTAACATTCCGTTATGAAATTGATGATGAGGATGAAATTAGTTCTTGGGAAGAAATGGTCCGTCTGGAAAGTATTGGGGCTGTCACCCAAAAATTAGCCGGCGTGATGAAGAGTAACTTTGAGCCGATGACATCTGAAGATTGCCCGGAGGCAGAAAAGCTCCAAAATCCTTTTTCTGAAGAATGAGCCTAGGGACTTGGCGATCGCCCCTTGCTCGGGCTTTGCATCTCAACCGTAGTCTGGTCTATGCCCGTTATTTTCAATTGGCTACGATCGCAAATGATGGGTATCCGGCAAACCGGACTGTGGTGTTTAGAGGTTTTTTAGCAGAAACTAACCAAATAAAAATTATTACTGACTCCCGTAGCCAGAAAGCTCACCAAGTTAAAGATTATCCCCAAGGAGAAATCTGTTGGTACTTTCCTAAATCACGGGAGCAGTTTCGTTTTAGGGGTAATCTAACTTTAATTACGGGAGATGATCTAGAACTTCAGCTGGCTAGACGAGAAATGTGGCAAGATATTTCCCTAGCAGCCCGCAGTCAATTTTTCTGGGCAACACCGGGGGAGTTAAGGGAGATAGTAGGTCAGGGAATGAATCAAGGGACGATCAATCTAGAAAAAGAGGATGCAATATTGCAATCCAATCCTGAAGTGCCGGAACCTGTGGCTAATTTCTGTCTGCTACTTTTTGATCCTTTGCAGGTAGATCACCTAAAACTACAAGGCAATCCCCAAAACCGCCATCAACATAGATGGGATGGAACCCACTGGACAGTCACAGCCATTAACCCCTAGGTTTTTGTGTCATGGCTGTTAGTTTTAAACCTGATGCATAGTTATTATCAAGATTTTTTAATTCGGGATTGGCAGCCAAGCGATCGCACTTCTGCCGCTGGGCTAATTCAGCAAGTTTTGGCAGAATATGGCTTAGGTTGGCAACCTGAAGGGGCTGATCAAGATGTGATGAAGGTAGAAAAGTTCTACCAGCAAGCTGGAGGGCAGTTTTGGGTAGTTGTCCAAAATACTGCTCAAGGTACAGAAATTGTGGGGACTGCGGCCTACTATCCCATCACTAGGGGTAAGAAAGCCGTGGAAATACGCAAAATGTATCTCCACCCTCAAGTCAGGGGCAGGGGCTTGGGCAGCTATCTGTTGGGGCAGTTAGAAGCAGCGATCGCCTCTGGAGGTTGGCAGCAGATCTATATAGAAACTGCTACTGTGCTGAAGGAGGCAGTGCATCTCTACGAGATTCATGGCTATCAACCTACTACGGGGGTAGAAACTCCTAGATGCGATCGCATTTGTGTCAAGTTTTTAGAGAAATTGCCCTAGTTTTCTGTCTTAGATTTAGCTTTTGTAAGGTGGGCATTGCCCACCCTATTTTTAGTTTTTCTAAATAGTCACGTCTGGTAATTCACGTTAGAGGGTATTAATCAATCTCAATTCTATTAGGGCTGGGGTCTGTCGTGCTAACACCTAGAGGTTGACGATATTGTTGATAAATCCGATCACGCCAAGAGAAGAATATATCATAATCACTATTGTCGGCAATACCCGGAATCCCTCTCCCTCTCAGACTTTCATGGACATTAATATAATTTCCTTCGGGATACTTCAGCAAAATACTTAAACTAGCCACGGTCAAATCTGCCAAAGTAATTTGGTCGCCCGTTAGGTAAGGACTTTGGGAAAGGATCAAACACAATGCCTCTAGGTCTTGTTTCAGAGCATCTTGAGCCTCCTTGATGGCATCACTACCCAGACCAATGCCGGAACCCAATACATCAAATACTTCTGAAGGCACAGAGCCAATGAAAGTTTTAAGAAAATCTGGGGTAGTGTTAGGCAGGACTGAAGTGCGGAAATTCTGATTCTGTGTCAAGGCTCCGTAGAGCACTTTCCGGGATTTGACCCCGATCGATTCATCAGCCCACTCTTCCATCATTAAACACAGCCCTTTTTGTTTGGGATCTGTAGGAATTAGAGGTTTTTCTGGGTATTGCTTATCTAGATAAAAGGCGATCGCTGTAGAATCAGCAATAACTATAGCTCCATCTTTCAGGACTGGAACTCGCCTTTGTCCAGACATTTTGAATACTTCGAGCTGTCCCACACCGGGAGTTACTTCTATTTTTTTGTAGGGCAGACCTTTGTAATCTAGGATTAGTCTGACTTTCTCGGCATATTGAGATATCTCAAATTGGTACAGTTCGATCACCATAAGTTTTACCCTCTTAACACTTTGTTACCTATTATAGTAATCCTAAATGATCTAGGTACATTTCAGAGGAGTGAAATCCGCCCTTATTCAACGGGGATCTCTATAATAAATTCTGTCCCCTGACCCAAAATCGAGTTACAGCTAAGGGTTCCCCGATGTTTTTCCACAATAATAGAATGACAAATAGCTAAACCCAAGCCTGTACCTTTACCAATAGGTTTAGTCGTAAAAAAAGGATCAAATATTTTTCCTTGGATAGTTTCAGGAATACCCACGCCATTATCAGAAATACTAATTAAAATCTTTTTTGTTCCTAATTTAGAAGTTTCTTCTAACTGAGTTCTGATCCAGATAAAGGGAGGTTCATGAGTTTGGGAAACTGTATGTGGAATAGCGTTTGTATAGAGTGACTCCAAAGAGTCGATCGCATTAACAATCAAATTCATCAGCACCTGATTTAATTGTCCCGGAAAACACTCTACCAAAGGTAAAATCCCATATTCTTTGATTACAGAAATATCTGAAATGCTTGGATTACTTTTCAAGCGATGCTGCAAAATCATTAGAGTACTTTCAATCCCAGAATGAATATCTACAGCTTTCATCTCCGCTTCATCTAACCGAGAAAAATTTCGTAAAGATAAGACAATTTCTCTAATTCTTTCTGCCCCTAATTTCATGCTAGAAAGTAACTTTGGTAAGTCATCAATTAAATATTCTATTTCGGTAATTTGCTGATGGTAAATAATTTCTGCTGGAGGATCAGGCATAGCTTCAGCATAGAGTTGAACGAGTTGTAATAAATCTTTGATATAATCCTGGGCTGGTTCAAGATTGCCATAGATAAAATTAACTGGATTATTAATCTCATGGGCAACTCCTGCCACTAATTGTCCTAGGCTAGACATTTTCTCACTTTGGACTAGATGAGCTTGGGCATTTTGGAGTTGGAGAATCGTACTTTCTAGTTGCTGTGCTTGATGCTTGGCAATTTCTGCCACTTGATGAGTTTCAGCCACTTTATTTTCTAGTAGCTGTTGGGAGGCGTGCAAAGCAGAGTTATCCTTCTCAGCTTGATCTAATAGATGATTGAGGCGCTGGTTATATTGCCAGATGAGAAAGGCTATTAAGCTAACAGTAATGGGGACAAGTAATGATTGGATCGAAGAAATTAACCAATCAGGGAACGGAATCTGCCAAGGATTTTGCTGTAGAGATAAGAGGGAAGTTAATAAAGCAACAAAAATTGCACCGATCATCAATTGCGATAGTTGCTTTTGACTTAGGTAGGGCACTCCCATTACTAAAGAAAGAACAATCAAGGCTACTAGGACAGACAATAGGCTAGGGCAGAGGTAGGCCGACAGCAGGCACATAGTCCAAAGCCCCAAAGCGACAACTGCTACGGCCAAGCTAGGACGATTTTGCTGTGCCAACTTTCTTGCCCAGAGCAACGTTAGTCCTTGCATAACTGATCCAGCGAGGAATATTCCTGTTAGTCCAGAAACAAAGGATAACATAACGAATAGTTGAAACCCGATCGTAAAGCCAGTTACCACAAACATCCAAGATAAAAAATACTGTAATTGTTTTACTGTTCTGGGGTTTTGAGTAGTTGTCGCCATAGCTCAAGGAAGTTTCTGGGGAAGTTTTTAGGCAGCTAAGTACCCTAGTAATCAAAATAATACTAGTTTCTAATTGGGACAATCGCTTAAATATCCCCCAAATATCCCTCAAATATCTCCTAAATATTTTTCAAATGCCTCCTAGATATTGCTAAAAGACTTATTCCCATAATCATGCCTAGAATACTTGGAGGCTCTGGAACATCTAGAGGTGATTCAATTGGGGACTCTAGGGGTGGTTCAATTGGTAAAATTATAATTGGTTCTGGTGAAGGAATAAGAGTAGGGGGAGTTGGCGCTGGAGTGGGAATTGAGCTGATCGCTTGAATCTTTCCATACAAGCTGGCATAGGCGGTAGTCCCCTCTGGAGAATTAAATTCTCCTAGCAAGGTATTACCCCCATCACTAGAAAAGCCAATTAACTGCAAATTATAAATCGTATTCTCTAGGGTAAAGGTTTGGCTAGAAATGCCACTATTACTAAAGCGTAAGCGATCGCCATCCACAACTGGATCGCCGGTAACATTAGGACTATTGAAAATATTAAATAAAAAGCTAAAATTCTGGCTGCCCAAGGTTGGGTTAGCAAAATTCAAAGAAATCTCCAAGGGAAAATCTCCATTAAAACCATCCCACACCGAACCATTGCGATAGGTCAAATCCCCCAGCCGAAAGTTACTACCTACTCCTGTTTGAAAACCCAGCCCATCGTACTGGACATAGTTAGTAAAACTGGTACAGCCAGGGCAGTTATCAACTCTGCCCCAAGTTAAGCGATTATCAACACCACCATTTTCCCCAGAGAGAAAAGTGCTGCTAGAAGGATTGCTGGGCATTCCCCATTGACCGCTAGTTGTGCCTTGAAAAGTTAGAGATTGGGCTTGAACAGAGGGTAAGTTATGGACAAAGGTGGAGGCGATCGCTACCATACCCGTCGCCCATGCTGCTGTAGAAAAAACTCTTAAATTAAAATCCATAAATACTCCTTTAATCTCGATCGTAAAAACCGTACTATAATCATTCTTTCAGTACTATTACTAGGTGCCATCATGAAAATTTCTTCCCAACAGTTTCTTGAACAATTAAACAATGTTATTAAAAAACATCACCTCCTAGAACATCCCTTCTATCAAATGTGGAATGAAGGAAGATTATCTGTAACTATGTTGCAAGAATATGCTCAAGAATACTATCTACAAGTCCACAACTTTCCTACTTATGTTAGTGCAACCCATGCTGCTTGTAATGATCTAAAAATTCGCCAGATGCTTTTAGAAAATCTTTTGGAAGAAGAGCAAGGAGAGGCAAATCATCCAGAATTGTGGTTACGATTTGCTGAAGGTCTAGGTGTAGCAAGAAAAGCAGTTTTAGAACGCCAATATCTGGAGACAACCCAAGAATCTGTAAAAATTCTGAAGGATTTGGCTCGGAGTGAAGAAGCTGTTCAGGGTTTAGCGGCTCTTTATGCCTATGAATCTCAAATTCCTGAAGTTTCTACTACCAAAATAGCTGGACTGAGAAATTTCTATGATATTGATGCAGAAGCTACTCTGGAGTTTTTCCAAGTTCATGAAAAGGCTGATGAATTTCACTCCCAGGCAACCGGAGAAGCTCTGTTGACCCTGTGCGAAACTGAACAACAGCAACAACAAGCACTAGTAGCAGCAGAGCAAGCAGCGATCGCCCTAAATCTCCTCCTCGATGGAGTTTATGCAACCTATTGTCAAGCTGCTTAGACCAAGCTCTTGTAGGGTGGGCATTGCCCACCTATTTAGATTCCGCTTACCTATTTTGGTTTAGGTTGAGGGCTACAGAAATACCTAATCCCCATTTTTCACCCCTTCTAATAGAGTTTTCATAAGGTGGGCAATGCCCACCCTACAATTTTACTTTCCCCACCGTCAGGGTTTCTTTTATAGGGTCTATTCTTCTATTATTTCTTCTTCACCTTCAGTGGTAGGGGGAACTAGAGCCACTGCTGCGATCGCATCATCTTCATCTAGGCGTTGGACTCGCACCCCGGTAGCCGATCGAGACTGGGTAGAAATAGCATCCACCGACTGGCGGATAATAATTCCCCGGTTAGTTACGATCATCAATTCATCCCCTGGATTTACCACCCGGAGAGCGACTAATTGATCGCCACTAGTTTTAGATTTGAACTTAGTGGCAATGATTCCTTTACCAAATCTTCTCTGGAGGCGGAACATTCCCACGGGAACCCTTTTACCGTAGCCATTACTAGTAATAATCAAAATCCAAGGGCCTTCGGCAGTTAGTTCTGCTTCATCATTTCCTAAATCCTCTAGATTATTTACTTCCTCTAGCTCTGGGGTGAGGGCTTCTTCTAGCTCTGTTAGTTCAGTTTCCAGTTCTAGGCTATCTTCTGAGATGTCACTAGCGATCGTGGCTACCACACTACTAGGCAACACATCCATACTGATCAGGTTATCTCCCTTAGTCAGCTTCATGGATCTCACTCCCCTAGCAGTTCTTCCCATAGGGCGCAACTGGGTATGGTCAGTGCGAAAATGGATCGCCATTCCTTTTCTAGAGCCGACAATTAAACTATCCTCGGCTTTGGCTAGGCGTACCCAACGAAGTTGGTCTGCTTCTTCTAGGGAAATAGCAATTAGACCATTAGACCGAATATGGCTAAAAGCAGATAGGGCTGTTTTTTTCACAAATCCTTGCACCGTGAGCATGACTAAATATTCTTCATCACTAAATTCACTCACTGGGACGATCGAGGTGACTTTTTCTTCTCGAGGAATGGGTAGGAGTTGAATAATCGGTGCTCCCTTGGCAGTCCGAGAAGCCGTGGGAATCTGGTAAGCCCGGAGACTATAGACTACCCCTTGATCCGTAAAGAAGAGGATACTGTCGTGGTCACAGCAGGTAAAAAAGTGTTTAATGCCGTCATCATCCTTCATCTTGGTGGCAGCCTTGCCCCTAGTAGCCCGGTTCTGCGCCTCGAAGGTACTTACGGGCATTCTTTTAATATAGCCCTGCTCTGTCACTAAGATTAAGGATTTCTCATTAGCGATTAAATCTATATCAAATATCTCGCCATCACCCGGATCGATCGTGGTTAATCGGGGTGTGCCGTGACTAGTTTTAATTGCTACCGCCTCGGTTTCTACAATTTCCAGAATCCGTTCCCGGTCTGCCAGAATCGATCGAAGTTCCGTAATTTTTAGCTCTAACTCTGCATGTTCTGCTTGAATTTTCTGTGCTTCAAGGGCAGTAAGACGGCGGAGTTGCATTTGTAGAATGGCATCAGCTTGAACCTCTGACAACCCATACTGGGCAACCAATTCTTGTTTGGCAGAAGCAGTATCAGCACTTTCCCTGATTAGGCGAATAATTCCATCTAATCTACCTAGAGCAATCAGTAAGCCCAGCAACAGGTGATCCCGTTCTTCAGCTTTGCGGAGTTCGTACTGAGTCCGGCGGATAATGGTTTCAATCCGAAATTCTAGGAATACGGCGAGGAATTGTTTGATAGTCAGGAGTTGGGGTTCTTGATTGACCAATGCCAACATATTTGCCCCGAAGTTTGCCTGAATGGGGGTTTGTTTGTAGAGATTATTCAGAACTACCCTAGCATAGGCATCTCGCTTCAGCTCAATCACAATCCGCATTCCATCCCGATCGCTCTCATCCCGGATATCTGAAATTCCCTCTAAGCGCTTCTCGTTCACCATTTCGGCAATTTTCTCAATTAGAGAAGCTTTATTGGTCTGGTAGGGCAATTGGGTAATAATAATTGCTTCCCGGTCTTGCCGTCCCGGTTGTTCGATCAATTCAATATCTGCCACGCCCCGCATGGTGATGGAACCCCGCCCGGTGGTGTAAGCTTCCTTAATCCCCGATGTGCCAAGGATTTGCCCCCCGGTGGGAAAGTCGGGACCCGGAATATATTGCATCAGTTCACGATCGGTAATCTCTGGATTATGGATTAATGCTACCAGTCCATCGATCAGTTCCCCTAAGTTATGGGGGGGAATATTAGTTGCCATGCCCACAGCAATACCGGAGGAGCCATTCAGGAGGAGTTGGGGAATCCGGGAGGGCAGCACGAGGGGTTCTTGTTGAGAACCATCAAAGTTATCGCCAAAGTCTACGGTTTCTGATTCGATATCTCGCAATAGGGAATCAGTAGTCAAGGTCTGCAAACGGCATTCGGTATAACGCATGGCCGCTGGGGGATCGTTATCTACCGAGCCAAAATTACCATGGCCATTGATTAGGGGCGATCGCATGGAAAAATCCTGCGCCATCCGCACCAAGGCATCATACACGGCCGTATCCCCGTGGGGATGGTATTTACCTAGGACTTCTCCCACCACTCTGGCGCATTTACGGAAGGGACGATCGGGACTCAATCCCAATTCGTGCATAGCATAAAGAATCCGCCGATGGACTGGTTTCAAGCCATCTCTAGCATCTGGCAGGGCCCGCCCTACGATCACGCTCATGGCATACTCCAGATAGGAACGGGTCATCTCGTTACGCAGATTAGTAGGGACAATCCGTTCTGGGGTAGTGGTCATGGGAAAACTCCGGGAGGAATAGAAAATTCTAATTACAAAAAAAGTAAAACTCTTTTACTAGTCATGATTCTAACACATTTTACCTCTCTCCCTTTAGGCTAAGTGTGTCCAATCCTTTGCTAGTACAAGGGCGGCGATCGTTTGCTCACGTTTTATACTTAGAAAATAATTATGGTTAAATAACCTTAGTTTTGGTGCATCACGGTTACGGTACGATCATAATTAGTTAAGTCTTTTGTTATTGCATTAATAACCTCCAAAAAACAAATTACAAAAAACATGTTAGAAAATCGGGACTACACCCTAATTATCGATAAAAGTGGCAGTATGTCCACTAAAGACCAAGCTGGTAATAAAAGTCGCTGGGTAATTATGCAGGAATCGGCCTTGGCTCTAGCGGCTAAATGTGAAGAGTTTGACCCTGATGGAATGACGGTTTATGTCTTTTCTGGCCGATTCAAACGCTACAATAATGTCACCACAGATAAAGTCGCTCAAATATTCAAAGAGAATGAACCTAGTGGACGCACTGACCTTGCAGCGGTGCTACAAGATGCCTTGAGCAACTATTTCCAGAGAAAATCAGCGGGGGAAATTAAGTCTAATGGGGAAACTATTTTAGTAGTTACTGATGGGGAACCGGACGATCGCAAGGCAGTGATGAAAATAATTATTGAAGCCTCGCGTAAGATGGATCGGGATGAAGAATTGGCAATTTCTTTTATCCAGGTTGGTAGAGATGCTGAAGCTACAAAATTCTTAAAAGTTCTGGATGATGAACTTCAAGGAGCCGGAGCAAAATTTGATATGGTAGATACTATTACAATGGATGAGATGGAAGATATGACCTTGAGTGAGGTCTTAATGAATGCCATTAATGATTAGTTTGGATCTAATTAAATTCTTAATAAAGCTATAACCTCAATAAAGCTATGGAATCGATCGATGATCTACTGGCACAGGTCAAAGCAGAACTGGAGCCAGACCCCAAAAAAACTCCAAAAAAACCTCCCTATTTCGTAACCGAGGCAGATTTACAATCTTCATCCCCCACTCCTATTAGTTCTTCTTCCAGTAATTCCAGTAATTCCAGTAATTTTGTTAGTGATAAGCCCACTGATAATCTTACTGATAATCTTTTGAATCAGCTTAAGGCGGAGTTTGCAGAACAGGAGCAACAAGAAGCTGCTGTGCATCAACAACGACTTCAAGAGGAGCAGCGCCGACAGGAGCGAGAATTACGGGAAGCCCAGTTTCGGGAACGGCAAGAACGGGAACGTCAAGCCCAACAACAACAAGAATCCCAAAGGCGGGAGCAACAAAAACAAGAGCGCAAACGCCAAGCCCTAAAACAAGAAGCAGAGGTCTGGCTCAAAAAACTTCATCCCAACACAGATGAAGGTAGATGGTTTCAGGAATTTTCCTACAACTATCCTTCTAAAATAGAAGCAGCGATCGATTACCTAGCCGCCCTTAAAGAAACCAAGGCACACCCTTAAAAGTAAAAAGTAAAAAAATAAAAATATCCCGGAGGAAAAAGTGTTGGAAAACCGTGATTACACCCTAATCATTGATAAAAGTGGCAGTATGTCTACCCCAGACCAAGCCGGCGGCAAAAACCGTTGGTCTGCTGCCCAAGAATCTACCCTAGCTTTGGCAAGAAAGTGTGAACAGTATGACCCTGATGGAATTACAGTTTATTTATTTTCTGGTAGATTTAAGCGCTTTGATAATGTCACTGCTGAGAAAGTAGCACAAATTTTTCAAGAAAATGATCCTTCAGGAACTACAGATTTAGCTGGAGTTCTCAAAAGTGCCACCGATGATTATTTTGCCCGGAAAGCCAAGGGAGAAACCAAGGCAGAAGGAGAAATTATTTTAGTTATTACTGATGGTGAACCGGACGATCGCAAGGCAGTGATGAAAGTAATTATCGAGACATCCCGCAAAATGGATCGAGATGAAGAGTTAGCCATATCCCTAATTCAAGTAGGAAGTGATGCCTCTGCCACCCGTTTTCTCAAAGCCTTAGATGATGAACTCCAAAGTGCGGGGGCAAAGTTTGATATTGTTGACACTATTACCCTAGAAGATATGGAAGGTTTTACTCTCACGGAAGTATTGATGAATGCCATTAGTGATTAGTACATCCAAAACCTTAATAGTTCCTAGAGATAGGGGCGCAAATCCTTGCGCCCTTACTAGATTATCGGCATCTGTATAGATATTGTCTTTTATTTTCCCTATCTAATCCAGACTACTCAACACATTTTAGATTGCGAAGTTGTACAGCATCAGACACACAACAAATTCCTCCAAACCGATTCAAAACTGGTCGCAATTCCTCCGCTATTTGCGTTATCAGGGCTTCTGGGCAAAAACAGATAATATAAATATTGCTGGTACTAGTATCTACTAAGTCATCAGCCGTTGTGCGGTGTTGCCCTTTGCCCATTACATTACGAATTACCGTATAACCCGGCACTCCCCCATGATTTAAGACTCGGAGAATCTTATCTAGTTCTTGAGAGTTGGCAATAATTTCGACTCTTTTAACAGATTCCATAGAATTACTTCTGAAATTTTAAATCCAAAGTAGCTTAATAACGTAGAGATATAGAGGAATCCCTACAATAATATTGAACGGGAAAGTTACGGCCAAAGCTGAAGAAATATACAAACTAGGATTAGCTTCTGGCACCGTCATCCGCATGGCCGCCGGTACAGCAATATAGGAAGCACTGGCACAAAGAACTGCAAACAATAGAGCATCTCCTTGGCTCATACCAATTAGCTTTGCTAAAGCAATGCCAATTCCGGCATTAAATATGGGAATAAAAATAGCAAACCCAATGAGGAAGAATCCCGTAGCTTGTAAATCCTTAATTCTTTTAGCGGCAACTAGCCCCATATCTAGGAGAAAGAATGTTAAAACACCGTAAAACATTTGTTGGGTAAAAGGACTGAGAACTTCCCAGCCATGTTCCCCCGTAAGTAGTCCAATAAGTAAACTCCCGACTAGGAGAAATACTGAACTATTAAGAAATGCTTCCCGGAGGACTTCTGACCAAGAGAATTCTCGATCGCTCTGATCACTAGTTGATAATTTTACCAAGATCAAACCAACAATAATAGCTGGAGATTCCATCAAGGCCAAAGCTGCCACCATGTAGCCGCCGTAGGTAATATCTAGTTGTTGCAGGAAAGACCCCGCTGTGATGAAAGTTACCGCACTAATAGAACCATAGGTAGCTGCGATCGCTGCGGCATTGTAGAGATCTAGCTTTATTCTTAAGAGGAAAAAGGTATAGATAGGTACTACACAAGCCATTAAAATTGCTGCTAAGATAATGAAAATTACCTCACGACTCAAACCACTTTTAACTAACTCTACTCCCCCCTTAAAGCCAATAGAAATAAGCAGGTATAAAGAAAATAATTTTGGTAGGGGAGAAGGAATCTCCAAATCAGATTTAACTAAGACTGCCACCATGCCCAAAAAGAAAAATAGCACTGGTGGATTGAGAATATTGGAAACAATCAGGTTGAGATCCATAGGCATTAAAACATCAAATTAGTTCCTAAAAAAGGAGACTAGAGTGATAGTGGTATATCGGGGTATAAGTATTATATTAATGTTGCGGAAATACGTATCCCACAACTAAATTTAAAAGATTTTCTTCGTAATCATAGCATTCTCTAAGCTGTTTTAGCGGCATTAGCTACTTGCTCTACAGAATCTTGGGCCAGAAGTTGAAGGGTGGCGATCGCTTCTTCACCCCCTAATTTCTTGAGAGCCTCGGCAACTCGATATCGGGTCTGCCAGTCCGTATCAGTAGCTAAAGGGAGCAGCAAAGGTACAGCTCGGCGATCGCCTAATTCTCCGAGGGAACCAATAGAAGCCATTTTGATTAATTCATTGGGAGAGATAATGGCCTCTTCTAGGAGAGGAAAAGCCCGGGAATCCCCCAACTCCCCTAGGGTGGCCACAATACTGAATTGCACCAACCATTCATGACTCTGGCGGTACAGTTGCTCCAAATCTGGAAAAGCCTCCCTCATTTGTAATGCCCCTAAAGCGTCGGCTGCTGCTGCTTGGACATCGGGTTCTGGGTCTTCCAAGAGGCGATCCCTTAGAAGAGAATAAGTTTTAGCTAAATCTTGACTTCCCAAGGTATCCAACTGGCTGACGGCGGCATAGCGGACTCGAACTTGGGGGTCTTTCACCAAGGGCTGAATTAATTCAAAAGCGATCGCTTGGTCTACTTGGCGTAATTTATTTATGCCCCGGAGGCGATCGCCAAAATCTGCGGAATTTAATAATTGCTTGATTTCATTAATATCCATAAGTTAACCCCTACACCAAAATATCTTGATTCAACTTACCTAGTTTCAATTCAACTCTGCTGCCATTGCTCGGATAATATCTCCCCTAGTTAATATGCCGATTAACTTGCCAGCATTATCTAACACGGGTAGACGATGTACTTGTTTTTGTTGGAGAACATGGGCAGCTTCTGAGATAGTTTGTTGAGGTTTAATAGTGGTGACGTGACTAGTCATTACTTCCCCCACAGTCTGGCCGAGGGCTTTGTGGATTTCCTGCTCATATTTGTGGGGATTTTGGAGATAAATTATGCTGTCTAAAACCATAACGTAAGGGGGTGGTTCTGCTCCAGTTTCTTGCCACATGAGGTCTGATTCAGATATTACTCCCACTAAATTTCCTTGCTCATCTACCACAGGCAGTCCACTGATATGGCGTTCGGCCAAAATTTGAATTGCTTCCTTGAGGGGTGTGGCGGGGGTGACAACGATCGGCTCACGAGTCATAATTTCGGCAACGGTTTTGACCATGCTTCTACCTTTCCTTAATTACACTTAATATTGTTTTTATGAATTTTTATGAATTGTGACTCTTCCATATATCGCCGTCGCCCCTTCAATCGGGCTAGGCAAAAGGCTTAAGCCCCTTGGGTTTAGATATCTTAGATATCTGGGATATATAAATGTATTAATCACCTTGGATGCTATATTCAAGAGTTTTGTATCTTAAAATTCATTTTAGATTAGCTTGGCTGCTCTAAGTTCATAAGTTATGTTGAGCTTTAGCCTTAACGCCGAATTGTCAGTAGCGTAATAACTATACTTCCTAGGAATAACAAAACTATCCCGACTAGACCAGGGTGATGACGATACCAACCCCGCCAGTCTAGTTTTTGACGTGTCTGGAGTTTTTCCCATAGCTCTACTTCCCGCTGTCTAGCTTCTAAATCATCGTAAAGGGTGCATTCTTGGGCATAAGGGCGTTGAGGAAAGGTGCAACTATCATCAGCTTGGTAGGTACAGGTATCACAAAGATAGGCTCCGGCAGACGATCGATGAAGGGTAATCCCCGGATGTCCATAAGCTTTAAGGGAAGTATGGCAATGGGGACAAATCACTGCTTGGGAATCAACCGGCTGTTGGCACTGGGGACACTGGGGCATAGGTAACTATAAATTGCTGAAAATTATAGAAAATGGCTAATATACCTGATACTCTTGAGCTTCAATAATTTCATTAGGATGGGGAAATTGTTGATTAAATTCTAGCGTAGTCGCAGCTAAATAATCCTCAGGAATTGCCTGCCAATGCTCTTTAGTCTGCCAGTGAATTATAAGAATTAGCTGATCTAAGAAAGTGCGATCGAGCCATACTTCCTTTCCTAAGAAGCCATCCCACTTTGCCAAGGCTGGAGTCCAGACGATCGCATCTTTCTGGATAAATTCTTCCCTTAGTTCAGGAGCCACCTTGATTTTTAACCATTCAATAACCATATTTTTTATTTTGCAGATTATTTTTCTTGAGGGGTCGCAACGTCTCGGAGTTTTTCAAGACCATCGAGAATCAATTCTAGACTAAACTCGAAATCATGAATACCATCGTAGCGACCCTGTATAACGTAATGGGTAAGCCGGTTAAGATGGGGATATTTGTCAGCCGGGATGAGGGACAGACCCGCTGCGGCTGCTTCTGAGTAGTCCGTTGTCTTGAAGGGAAAGTTTTGCTCCTGAAGTGTAAATCCATAGATATGGCTATCGATCGCATTCCAGGCATGATCTGCCATCTCTAAGGAAAATCCCGCATTGTATAGACAGCCTAGGGTTGCATCTACATAGCGCAACATCGCTGAACCTGCATTAATCCGTGAAACAAGTAACATCGTTGCCCAAGGGTGATGTAACAGCACTTCATGAGCCGAAGTCGCCCGCCGCCGCATGGCTATCTTCCAATCAAGATTAAAGTCCGGTACCTCAATCTCACTGGCAACTATATCAACAATGCCATCCAGCAGGTCATCCTTATTAGCTACATGGTTATACAGTGACATGGCCTGGACTCCTAACTCCTGAGCTATTCTCCGCATTGAGAGCGACTCAATACCCCCATTGTCAGCTAGATGGAGGGCGGTGTGCAGTATCCGCTCCCGACTTAAGGGGTGTGGAGTATCAGGGTTTGTCATTTTAGGTATCTAATTTTTTGATTCTGATTTTTCATATCTAAACCAAATCTAACTTTAGATGGTTAGTTTGCTGGTGGGCTTGACAAACTTACGGTGTAAGTTAGAATTGAACTAAGAGTTAAACTTACACTATAAGTCAAAGCGGTAGGGGTGGCTTGCGCCTGAGTCCTACTATTTCCCAAAAGGCTTGATACAAGAAAGATTTTGAGTAACTTACTGTGTGAGGATTTAAATTTAAAAAAGGGTGAAACCTTCTCTTAACTTGGTATCAATTCTTATCTAATTGGAGAGAAAACTATGAAAATATCGAATACCCTTTCCCCGATTCAAGGGGATGAGAAAAGAAGTGACAAAATGAGAGCGATCGTTCAGACGGAGTATGGCTCAACCGAGGTGTTGAGCTTGGCAGAAGTTGACAAGCCCCTTATCTCAGATGATGGTGTGCTGGTAAAAGTTCATGCTGCTTCTGTTAATGCTGGGGACTGGCATCTGATGCGAGGGACTCCGCTCTTCAGCCGCCTCCTGTTCGGGGGACTATTCAAGCCCACTATTAAGATACTCGGCTCTGATATGGCTGGACGAGTTGAAGCCGTGGGTAAAAATGTCACCCAGTTTCAACCCGGCGATGAAGTTTTTGGGTCTCTATCTGAGTGTGGGTTTGGTGCCTTTGCTGAGTATGTGGGTGTCCCTGAGGCGGCATTGGTGCTAAAGCCTGTTAATCTAACTTTCGAGGAGGCTGCAACTATTCCCGGTGCTGCCCTTGCCGCCCTCCAAGCATTACGGGACTGTGGACAGATTCAGCCGCAACAAAGGGTGTTGATTAATGGTGCCTCTGGTGGTGTGGGATCGTTTGCAGTGCAAATTGCTAAGGCCTTGGGTGCTGAGGTGACTGCTGTAGGTGGCAGGAATAAGATGGATATGATATCTTCTCTTGGTGCAGACTACATTATTGACTACACTCAAGAAGATTTTACAAAAAATGGGCAGCATTACGACCTGATTCTTGATACGGCAGCCTATCGATCGATTCTTGATTATCTGCCAGCCCTGACTTCCAAAGGCTCTTACGTTCTGGTGGGTGGTGATATGGCTCGATTTTTTCAGGCAATGTTGCTTAATCCTTGGATTTCTAAAACTGACTCCCGGAAAGTGAAATGTTTGGCGGAAAAACCCAATCAAGCAGATCTAATAGTTTTGAAAAATCTTGTAGAGGCGGGCAAGATTGCCCCTTTCATCGATCAATGCTACCAGTTGAGCGAAGTCCCCCTAGCAATTCGTTACTTAGAACAAAGGCATGTCCGGGGAAAAGTCGCCATTAAAATGTGAGATTTAATAGGAGATTTTTCGGCGATCGCCTACTCTAGCCCAAAATCACTATTCTTTTGAGTCCGGCGCTCTTGCAACTTCAAGAGAATTTCGGCGTGGACTTCCTTAGTAATGGGATAAAAATAGGCAAGGATGACTCCCCCGACCAATGCCAAGGTAGGTAGAGGACCGATCGCTATTCTAATGGCTAAGAGAGCAGAATCTGGCTGTACGGGGGTAGGTTGCCCTGATACTTTTTCTACAAACCCAGACCACTGGAGAGCCTGCCCCACCAAAAATAATCCCAGAGCTAAACCCACTTTTTGTAACAACACCATAAATCCATAGAAAATTCCCTCCCGGCGTTTTCCAGTTCGTAACTCATCTAGCTCGATTACATCCGGCATCATTGACCAAGGAATTAGGTAGGCTACCGACACCCCAAAACCCGCTATCACGGCCAAAAAATACATCCACCCCAACTGCCCCGGCTGCACAAAAAATAACCCCGCCTGAGCCAGTATCCACAGACCCATACCCATGTAGTAGACAGCTTTTTTGCCAACTTTTTGACTAATTCTACTCCAGATAAATAGCATCCCTAGGGCTGTTCCTTGCACTGCTAAAGCGACCAAAGGGGACTCTGCTTCCCGCATTCCCATCCAGTTGACCACAAAGTAGGGAATAATCGAAGCTGTAACCTGCACGCCCAGCCAAGAGCAGAGATAAATCCCGATTACGTAGAGAAAAGGTTTATTACTAAAAACAATTTTTAGTTGTTCCTTAATGGGGGTAATATCTTCTATTTCTGTGGCTTGCCGCCGTGCCTCCGTAATCGCCACTCGGTCTTTGGTTCCCCAAATGCACCAGTAGAGGGGCAGGATGGAGAAAATTGTGCAAACTCCGGCTAAGACTAGATACTGAGTAGCAGAATCTGCCTTAACTACCGAGAAAATTCCTAGAGCTAGGAGTAGAGAAAAAATACTTCCCCCGATCGAGAAGGCAAACCGAAAGCTATTTAGGCTAGTACGCTCGTTGTAATCTTGGGTAAGTTCTGGGGTTAGGGCGGTGTAGGGTAAATTGACGATCGTATAGAAGGATTGAGAAAGAATTGCAATGACCACGTAGTACCAAAATAGTCCTATCTGGTTTGTGGCTGGGTTATCACTAAATTTGGGAATGATCCACTGAAGGAAGAAAAATACTCCAAAGGGAATTGCCCCCCAGAACATCCACGGATGCCGCCGACCCCATTTAGATTTAGTTCGATCGCTCAATACCCCCACCAGAGGATCATTAACTGCATCCCACACTTTCCCAATTAGCAGAATTACACTTGCTAAACCCACATTTAGCCCCACTACATTGGTGAAAAAAAACATGAGGTAAAATACTAAAATATTGGCAGTAATTGCTGGGCCTAAATCCCCTGCGCCGTAGGCTAACTTGGTACTAAAGCTAAGTTTTTCTAACTTATTTTCTGCCTCTTTCTCTAATTCTGGGTTATCTGTCATTTTCTTAATAATTTGCTATAAGATAACTACTTATTTATTTTTAAACCCATTGTGCTACTATTTGCCCTCATCCTATGCCAGAACTTTTTGTCTCGTGGTCTGAATATCATCAATTAATTGAAAGGTTAGCTGTACAGGTGCATCTCTCTGGCTGGGAATTTGACCAGATTATTTGTCTCTCCCGGGGAGGGCTAAGGATTGGGGATGTGTTTTCTCGCTTGTATCGTAAGCCTTTAGGGGTCTTGGCAGCTACCTCCTACGGTGGGGAGGGCGATCGCATCCGGGGCAAGCTTACCTTTGCTCGCCATGTTACTACCACTGCGGCTCAGATGGGGAGTCATATCTTATTAGTCGATGACCTCCTAGATTCAGGAGTGACTCTCAAGGAAACTATCCCTTGGTTGAAGGAAAATTATCCAGGGCAAATTATCGAAATCCGCACAGCAGTTCTCTGGCATAAGTCCCACTCTGTAGTTAAGCCAGATTATTGTGTGGAGTTTTTAGAAGATAATCCGTGGGTACATCAACCCTTCGAGTGCTACGAACTCATGACGATCGAAGAGTTAGCATCCAAATTAGATTAACGTCTAAATCTTTGTTTAAGCTCTTGCCAAATCTCATAAAATTTGGACTTATTGGTTAGCCCTTGGGCCGCCGTACGTTGTAAAAGGGAACCATTAATTTCTGGAAGTTTGGCCAGATGATCTACCTTTAGCCCTGCCTCCATAGCGGAAGCAATTAAGGAGATTATTTCTCTTGCTTGCGTCCCAACGATCGTCCCTCCCAAAATGCGACCATTGCTATGAATTATCAACTGACAAAAACCAGTAATATCTCCCCGCATCTGGGCTAGGGGTTGATTTTTTACGTATTCTCTCAGAGTGATTACTTGCTTCCCATACCTTTGCCTAGCCTCCTGTTCCGTGCTGCCGATCTGGGCTAAAGGTGGTTGAGTCGAGATAATTCGGGGCTGGTGCTGGTAATTTACTGGAAATATGGGTAGGATTAGGGCATTTTTTAGAGCAATCGCTCCTTGATAGGCTCCTAATCCATTTTGGTCACTACAGGCATAGATGTGGGAATTAGTGGTTTGGAGATATTGATTAACCACTACGCCATGACGATTAACTTCTACTCCAGCAGCAGCGAGATTTAATCCTATGGTCTGGGGAATTTGCCTAGGGCAGAGGAGGAGTTTCTCGGCTTCGATCGCTTGATCTCCTGCCTGAATCCAAGATTTTCCTTCTAAATAGCGAATTAATGTCACTCGGCTATGGGTAAGGAGGCGAATACCGGCTGCTTCGATCGCTCCTTGAATTAGGGCA
>JANMHD010000362.1:0-1628 GCA_031374985.1 Coleofasciculaceae cyanobacterium OTE_70_metabat_329
GCCGATCGCCCCAAGCGCAAAGCCCTTGCCACCAATCGAGCCATAGTCAGGTGATGATGCCAACTATAGTCACCTTGTTGTCGTAGGTATGTGCGGAGAGAATTGTGGACTTGAGATTCAATCAAGGGGGGCATAGGAGGAAGGAGGTATAGGGAGGTAAGGGGAGATTCAGAGGTTCTCCCCCCTTTTTAAGGGGGGCAGGGGGGATCAGTCTTAGAAATATAAAATTCAGGAGTAATGAATTTGCGAATTAAAATTTGTGGAATTACTAATCTAGAACAGGGAAGGGCGATCTCCAAGTTAGGAGCTACCGCCTTAGGATTTATTCTTGTCCCTAGTTCTCCCCGCTATATTTCCCCAACCCAACTAGCTTTTATTATCCCTTACTTGCCAGATCCGGTGGAAGCGATATTGCCCCGCAACCTTAAAACGATCGGGGTATTTGCCGACTCTAGCCTTGAAGAGATTAGCCAAATTGTGCGATCGACTGGCTTGAATGCTGTCCAACTCCACGGGCAGGAAACCCCGGAGTACTGTAGGGTATTACGGCAGCAGCTACCAACAGTGGAGCTAATTAAAGCCTTAAGGATTAGAAGTGCTAAGGATTTAGAAAATACTATTAGCTATGAAACTGTAGTCGATACCCTCTTGCTAGATGCCTACCATCCCCAACTTTTGGGCGGTACGGGACACACACTAGATTGGTCAATGTTGCAAAACTTTACCCCGACTTGTCCTTGGTTCCTTGCTGGGGGCTTAAATCCCGATAATATTCTTGAGGCTTTAAGTAAACTTAATCCTGATGGCATTGATCTTTCTAGCGGCGTAGAGTTAGCACCGGGAAATAAAGATTTAAGTAAAGTAGAAAAGTTATTTCAGCAACTAAAAACTAATAAAAACTAACTTATAGAAAATTCAAACTTTTATTATGTACAGACCAAAAGCTTTTCAAGAAGATAATGTAGATAAACTAGTTTCTTTTATGCAAGCTAATAGTTTTGCTACTTTGGTTTCAATATTAGATGGAGTTCCTTTTGCTTCTCATATTCCTTTGGTGACGATCGTACAAGATGATGTTATTAAATTAATTGGCCATCTGGCAAAACAAAATCCCCAATGGCAAGCTTTTGAATCGGCTGAATCCCTCGCTATTTTTACGGGAGCGCACGCTTACATTTCTCCCAAATCCTATGAGAAACATGAAAATGTCCCCACATGGAACTACATTGCTGTCCATGCCTACGGTATACCTAAATCTATTACATTTCATGAGGCACCAGAGTCAATGGATCAGATGATTAATGAGATGGTAGATACCTATGAAGCTGATTATAAATCTCAATGGCAAAGTTTATCTCAGGGCTACCGGGAAGGAATGATGAAAGGTATTGTTGGCTTTGAAATGATTGTCGATCGATTAGAAGGTAAGTACAAGCTTAGTCAAAATCGTAACGAGGTTGAGCAACAAAATGTATCAAATACATTGATACAAAGTTCAGACCCGATCGCTCATGCTATAGGTGTAGAAATGCAACAAAATCTAGAATCAAAAGGGTATGAACCCACGGGGCTAGCCCCGGCAGTTATTCCGCCCCAAGGGGCGGGGTATTTACCCAAGAGTGAATAAA
>JANMHD010000389.1:0-4929 GCA_031374985.1 Coleofasciculaceae cyanobacterium OTE_70_metabat_329
GATGATGTACGATCGAGAGTTTCGCAGTTGTGCGATCGCCTTTCTCCACGCCTATCGCTACCCAGATCATGAACTCCAAGTAGCCAAGATTGCCCAAGAAATTGGCTTCACTCAAATCTCCATCTCTCACCAAGTCAGCCCCCTGATGAAACTAATTAGCCGGGGCGACACCACCGTAGTCGATGCCTACCTCTCCCCCATCCTCGATCGCTATATCCAGCAATTAACTCTAGCCTTATCTCCCTCAAATCCTCTCTTTACCAAGACAGCAGATAAAATCAACTCATCGGAACCTCCCTTTTTAAAGAGAGCAGGGGGAATCAACCCAGTTTCAATTCCAAAAGAGGCAGCATTACCCCTCCCTTTTTCAAGGGGGGCAGGGGGGATCAACCCAGATTCTCCATTAGACCAAGGGGTTAACCTCCTATTTATGCAATCCAACGGTGGCTTAGTCAACGCTGCCAACTTCCAAGGCAAAGATTGTATTCTCTCAGGCCCAGCCGGGGGCATAGTGGGGGCAGTACAAACCAGCTTGCAAGCAGGCTTTAAGAAAATCATCACCTTTGATATGGGCGGCACTTCCACGGATGTAGCACATTTTTGTGGAGAGTACGAGCGGGTACTGGAAACCGAAGTTGCAGGAGTAAGAGTCCGATCGCCAATGTTGGCAATCCATACAGTGGCGGCGGGGGGTGGTTCCCTGTTGAGTTTCGATGGGATGCGCTATCGAGTGGGCCCAGATTCTGCCGGGGCGCAACCGGGCCCTGCCTGTTATCGGCAAGGAGGCGGTTTAACCGTGACGGATTGTAATGTCATGGTGGGAAAGCTGCAACCGGAATTTTTTCCCCACGTCTTTGGGGCTGAGGGAAATTTGCCCCTAGATGCCGAGATTGTCCGCATCAAGTTTCAGGAGTTGGTAGCGAAAATTAGCGATGGCAGAACCTCAGAACAGGTAGCATCAGGATTTTTAGCGATCGCTGTGGATAAAATGGCTAATGCTATTAAAAAAATATCTCTACAACGGGGCTATGATGTGGCAGATTATGCCCTTTGTTGCTTTGGGGGTGCGGGGGGACAACATGCCTGTGCGATCGCCGATATTTTGGGGATAAAAACTATTTTTATCCATCCCTACGCTGGAGTTTTATCTGCCTATGGCATGGGTTTGGCAGATATCCGGGTGATCAAAGAACAAGCGATTGAAGCAGAATTAAACAATTTTCTTATTCCTGACCTAACTCAAAAATTACAACAGATTGGTCAACAAGGACGGGCTGAAATCAAAGCTCAAAATCAAGGAAATGATCTACCCATAGAAATCTTGGAGCGAGTTCATCTCCGCTATAGTGGCACGGATTCAGGATTAATAATTAGTTTTAATACCTGTGAATTAATGCGGGTAGAATTTGAGCGATCGTACTCTGCCCAGTATGGCTTTATTATGCCAAATACACCTTTAATTATTGAAGCAATTTCTGTAGAAGTTATTGGCAAAAATTCTTTAATCCAAGAGCCAGTTATCAGCAGAACTAATCAGCAATCTCCGCAGTTTATAGCTACTGTCCCTATGTACGCTCAGAATCATTGGTATGATACCCCGGTATTCGATCGATCCCATCTCCAACCCGGTGATCAAATTCCTAGTCCAGCGATAATTATTGAACCTACTGGAACTAATATTATTGAGCCGGGATGGATGGGCGAAATAACTAATAAAAATCATCTAGTTTTATCTAAGCAATCTTCATCTTTCCCAGCAGAAAAATCTCAGCTAGATAATACACTAAAATCTACAAATAAT
Organism: Coleofasciculaceae cyanobacterium OTE_70_metabat_329; assembly: GCA_031374985.1. GTDB lineage: Bacteria > Cyanobacteriota > Cyanobacteriia > Cyanobacteriales > JAAUUE01 > JAAUUE01. The sequence goes on from JANMHD010000389.1 coordinate 1,802, forward strand.
TTAACTACTGCTGATCCAATTCTATTAGAAATATTTAATAACCTATTTCGTTCTGTAGCCGAGCAAATGGGGATTACTCTCCAAAATACCAGTACTTCTGTAAATATTAAAGAACGCTTAGATTTCTCCTGTGCTGTATTCGATCGCCAAGGAAATTTAGTAGCTAATGCTCCCCATATTCCAGTCCATCTTGGCTCTATGAGTGAGAGTATCCAAAGTTTAATTAAAGCCAAGGGAAACTTTCTCCAAAATGGGGATGTATACATTTCTAATAATCCCTACAATGGGGGAACTCATCTGCCGGATATTACCGTTATTACGCCAGTATTTAAGGATAATTCTCAGGAAGATTTTGTAGGAAATTCTCAAACGGATCCTAGAGAAAATTCCCCAGAAATATTATTTTATGTTGCCTCTAGGGGTCATCATGCAGATATTGGCGGAATTACTCCCGGCTCTATGCCTCCCCATAGTCAAAATATTACTGAAGAAGGAATTTTAATTGATAATTTTCGCTTGGTGGTGGGAAATAATTCTAGAAATCAAGCCATATTTCAAGAAGCAGAGTTAATTAAATTACTTACTAATCATCCCTATCCAGCGCGTAATCCTTATCAAAATATTGCCGATCTCCAAGCTCAGATTGCCGCTAATCAACAGGGCATCAAGGAATTAAGAAATCTTATTCAAAACTATGGTTTGGATCTTGTCCAAGCTTATATGAAATTTGTCCAAGACAATGCAGCGATCGCTGTGCGGCAAGTAATTTCTAAATTAACCAATGGTAATTTTACTTGTCGGTTAGATGATGGTGAACAAATTCAAGTAGCGATAGCGATCGATCCCCAAAATCAGACAGCAAAAATAGATTTTACCGGGACTTCTGCCCAGGTAACTAATAACTTCAATGCTCCCCAAGCAGTGGTGAAATCAGCAGTTATGTATGTATTTCGGACTCTTGTACAAGATGATATTCCCCTCAATGCTGGTTGTTTAGAACCCCTAGAAATTATTATTCCCCCCCATTCTTGCCTAGACCCCCAACCGCCTGCGGCCGTAGTAGCTGGCAACGTGGAAACTTCCCAACTAATTACCGATGCCTTGTACGCCGCTTTAGGGGTGATGGCCGCAGCCCAAGGAACCATGAATAATTTCACCTTTGGCAATGAGCAATACCAATACTATGAAACCATCTGCGGGGGGGCTGGGGCAGGCGATGGATTTTCGGGGGCTGATGCTGTGCATACCCATATGACTAATTCCCGGCTGACAGATCCAGAAGTGTTGGAATGGCGATTCCCGGTATTAGTTAAGGAATTTAGCATTCGATCGGGTAGTGGTGGTCAAGGAAAATATACTGGAGGTGAGGGGATTGTGCGATCGATCCAATTTTTAATCCCCATGACCGCAGGTATTCTGTCAGGTCGTCGAGTTATCTCACCTCATGGTCTCCGGGGAGGCAGTCCGGGCTTGGCAGGCAAAAATTGGGTAACAAGAAAAGATGGCACAGTCTTAGAATTGGGGGGAATTGCCACGGTAGAAATGGCAGTGGGGGATATATTTACGATCGCTACCCCCGGCGGTGGTGGTTATGGCATAACTAATCCAATTTGAGTTCGATGGAAACTCATGGAACCCTTGAAAGTTACTGGTGCTCAGTTTGAGGTTGTCTGCTACCGCTGACCTGTACCCTTATGCGGCAGTTCTCCACCAAAGAAATGCAACAGCGTTGAGTCTTAATATTTTTCGCCAGCAATATCCAAGCTTCGTAAGGACTCAAAATGCTTGGAACATAATCTTTGCTGTGATAAGTAATTCAGATAGATATTATTGCAAAAACATCTGTATATTTGAATACTCTTTCAAATTTTCTTAAAGAAACTATGATATTCTAACCTTCAGTAATAATTATTACCATTTTATGCTTGACTACAAGAAAGTTCGATCAAGATGGGAAAACTATTGGTTCAAAATCTTCCACAGATGGAGATCCTGCCCTTTGACTTGTCCAGTCGAGAAGCCTCATTATCGACACGTTTTCTGGAGTTGGTTCGGCAGTTTCCTTGCGATCTCAATTTGTGCTTACCTGACGATGGAAACAAATTCGCCTTTGTTGATGGCTCCGTTTGGTGCCACCAGCGTTTTGATCTTCGGTGCTCCTGATAGCCCATTGGCGCAACCGCGTAATGTCATCGGCGGGAATGTCTTAGGGGCACTTGTGAGCCTAACAATTCTGCATTTTTTTGGTGCTTCACCTCTAGCCATTGGTATGGCAGTATCGGTAACGATCGGCATTATGCAACTTACCAAAACGGTACATCCTCCATCAGGGGCTATTGCCTTAGTTGTAATGATGACCCAACCCAGCTGGCAATTTTTGCTGAGACCTACTTTAGAGGGATCGATTATTTTAGTGGTGTGCGCTATCATCTTCAACAATTTAGCTGAAGAAAGAACTTATCCAAAACATTGGCTATAATTGAACGGCACTTAGAGAAGATACAACTTTTGCCCTAAAGATCTGCTCATGAAGATACCGGAAATAATCCCGCTGCACCGGAACAGAGTCAGGTTATTGATGGGATAGCAGGTACACAAAACCTTACACCCCTACTACTTGACCCGGATAACTAATAGAATAATTAAGCAGATTCTGGCTTGGGCAGCGAAGATGGATGTAACAAAAGTTCGGCCGTGGAGCGCTTCTCTACCATTTCCTTGGTAATTACACAGCGAGTCACATCCTTCCGGGATGGTAGCTCGTACATCACATCTAGCATTAGCTCTTCTACAATTCCCCGCAAAGCCCTTGCTCCAGTCTTGCGGCGGTAAGCCTCTTGAGCGATCGCTCGAATTGCCTCAGGCTTAAAGTCTAGCTGGACATTATCCATTCGTAGGAGTTTTTGGTATTGCTTAATCAAAGCATTTTTAGGCTCTGTGAGAATAGCCATCAAGGTTTCCTCATCCAAAGGTTCCAAGACAGCCACAATGGGAACCCGCCCAATAAACTCAGGAATCATGCCAAATTTCACTAAGTCATCTGGTTCTAGTTGTCTCAAAATATCGGCGGTGCGCTTATCCTTACTGGCGGTTTCCCCCGTCTGGACAAAACCCATAGATTTTTTCCC
>JANMHD010000401.1:0-3182 GCA_031374985.1 Coleofasciculaceae cyanobacterium OTE_70_metabat_329
AGAATTGTGGCAAGCAGATTTTTACCAAGAACTTCAAATCCGTCCCTGTTCTCCAGTAATTCCCCAAGAAGCCTCTTAAACTTATGACTACCCTCACTCTTGATCTTAGTCCTGTCACAACCCTGAGCCGAGAGCAGTTTCGGCAACTTTGTGCAGTAAACCCAGATATGAAACTAGAAAGAAATATAAAGGGAGAATTAATTATTATGGCTCCGACGGGTGGCGAAACTGGTAATTGGAATTCAGAATGCACTATTGAAGTAGGAATTTGGAATCGTACCCAACAAGCTGGGAAAGTTTTTGATTCTTCTACTGGTTTTGCACTACCTCAAGGAAGCGATCGCTCTCCTGCTGTGGCATGGATTCCTCAAGCCAAGTGGGATGCCCTGACCCCGGAGCAACGTAAAGGATTTCTGCCCCTTTGTCCAGATTTTGCGATCGAGCTACTTTCTCCCTCCGATTCTTGGCAGCAGGGAACAATTAAGATGGAAGAATACCAAGCCAATGGCTGTCGTCTAGGTTGGCTATTAGACCCCAAACGTAAGCGGGTAGGCATCTATCGTCCTGATCAGCCAGTAGAAATTTTAGAAGCTCCTGATTTTCTCTCTGGGGAAGATGTATTACCGGAATTTACCTTAGATGTGAGATTTCTTTGGCAGTAGATAATGGGTACAAACTAGGTTTCTTGTTTTAAATACTTGTTTCAAATAGAAGAACGCCGTTGGGCAAACCAAGATTGCAACAATTCTCGACAGGTGGCTTCTTTAATCCCCGCCAGTACAGCAAGGCGATGGTTAGAGAAAGAGCGATCGCTAAAATTATCCACCGTTCTGATACATCCAGTCTTAGGATCATCTGCACCATAGACTATTAAGCCCAATCTAGCCAAGATCAATGCTCCACTACACATGGGACAAGGCTCAAGGGTGACATAAAGAGTACAATCTTCCAGATGCCAAGTTCCTAGATATTTCCCGGCTGCTCGAAGTGCCAATATCTCTGCATGGGCGGTGGGGTCATAATCTCGCTCTCGTCGATTTTCCCCTTGAGCAATTAATTTCTCCCCCTGTACCACAACTGCCCCCACGGGAATTTCCCCTGCTAATCCCGCAGCGTGGGCTAGATCGATCGCCTGTTCCATCCAATAACAATGGCGATCATAGCTCTGGTTGCCGTAATCGTAGTTATGGTTGCCGTAATTGGACTCCTTGTCTAACTGATTATTTAACTTATCCATAGGATCCTAGGTGGGTATTATATCCCAGACTTCCTTAAGAAGTTGATGATAGGGCTTCATAGGTTTTAAGTATTATTTCGTATTTTATTTGTGGGACAATGGTTCTAGGATATATACAATAAGTAAAAATCACAAAGTATTAGGTAATGAAAAAAATCAATCTGGCTTTCTCTTTTCTGGTGGGTCTGACCCTAGCTATTTCTTCTCAAAGTGTCAAAGCTAATCCTTTATCTGCTGTAGTGGAAAGCATTGTTGATGGGGATACGATCGTACTCAATCAAGGAGGCACATCCAGAACAGCCCAACTTGCTTGTATTGATACTCCAGACTGGGTAAATGGCCAACCCCAGCCCTATGCTCAAAATTCTAAAGATAGTTTAACAGCTATGATTCCTGTTGGTTCCTCAATTCAATATTATAATTTGGGGGCGATCGCTGGGGGACAAACTTTGGTAGTTATTTTCAATCAAAATCGTAATATTAATCTGCAAATGGTAGCAGAAGGACAAGCACAATTGCACCCTAGATATCGCCAAACCTGCACAAATTCCGCAAATGCTCTTGCAGCCGCCCAAAATAGCGCTCAATCTCAGCGTTTAGGAATCTGGAATCGTTAAGGAGGAAATCGGCTAGGTTGGTGTATCTACATTAAAATTACTTGGTTTTCAAGGAGTTTGCTATTATATGCGTAAGTAACAAGAATAACTTGACTTAGAGGATCAATTCATCGACTCAATGGCAAGAGATATTTTTCATGATGCAGTTAGAAAAGGATTATAAAAAGAAGGTTGGGTGATCACAGATGATCCACTCAGGATTGAGGCTGGTGGAGCTGATATGCAAATTGACTTAGGAGCAGAAAAAGTTATTGCCGCAGAGAAAGGAGAAGAAAAGATAGCAGTAGAAATCAAAAGTTTTATTGGTGCATCTAATATTTCTGAATTTCATACGGCGGTAGGGCAATTTATAAACTATCGAGTGGCTTTAGAAGAACAGCCAGTTAAACGAATTTTATATTTAGCAGTTCCCATCAGTGTATATCGTAAATTCTTTTTTCTGCGATTTGTTCGCACTATTATTGAGCGTTTTCAAATTATATTAATTATTTATGACCCGGCAGAAGAGGTAATTTTGGAATGGAAAAGCTAAAATCCTATCGCACCTATATCCAAGAATTATTAAGTGCTTACGCTAGACCGAGCAAATTAGATGATGAGGCAGAAACAGAATTAGTTTTTGATCTTGAACGTGATCATTATCAAGTTGTCCATACAGGCTGGAGAAATCGCAGACCCATGTATGGCTGTGTATTACATCTAGATATTAAAGATGGAAAAATTTGGATTCAGCATGATGGGACAGAGGTTGGTATTGCTGATGAACTGGTAAAGTTGGGAGTGCCTAAATCAGATATTGTTTTGGCTTTTCATGAGCCTTTTATGCGGCAGTACACAGGTTTTGCGGTGGGTTAGTTATAAATTGTCTCGATCAATGGCGATCGTAAATCTTTTGCTAACTTTAGGTGGGGTGAAGCGATCGCTAGGTTTTGTGATTTATTTTTCCGGTTTTTCTAGAGAAAGTTAGTAGGGTGATGAATATATAAGCACTTCTATAAAAATAATTTAGGAATCATGGTTAGAAGTGTGAAGATTCATTTAGATGGAGTTGTTGCATGAGCCAGCAAAATCAGCCCGAACTACCACTAAAAATATACTCCGAAGTAATCGTGCGTTCGGTTAGTGGAGAATCATTATTAAATTCTTCAGAGGCTGTTACTAGTGAGAATGTCCATAGGTTCTACGCTAGTGCAGATCGTCTCGATTTGGCTGCCCAAAGTTTACGTCAGGCGGGTTTTGAGGTTTTAGATCGAGGGAAAATATCCATCACTATTGCAGCAGCTCCAGCGGTGTATGAGCGATCGTTCCAAACAACCTTGGAGGCAGTC
>JANMHD010000457.1:0-8080 GCA_031374985.1 Coleofasciculaceae cyanobacterium OTE_70_metabat_329
CTATAAGCTAGATAGATTTATATTACGATATCTTTTATATATTGAAGATTATTAGCCAATATTAGTGTGTGGAAAACTGGTAGTGACAGAAGGGGGAGCAAGAATTTTAGTGTTTAGTTCTATTGCCTACCACAGATAAAATCAATAAAAAATGATTTAATAGTTAGTTAGAGTAACTAGGTTGATCGTACTCAGAATTTATTTAAGCTAAATAATAATCACAACCAAAATCTTCTTTACCCCTCTTTCTAACCATGACTACCTACTATTACGTTTTAGCCAGCCAAAAATTTTTAACCGTGGAAGAGCCTCTTGATGAGGTGCTTAAGGAAAAAACTAGATACTATCAGGAACAAGAACAAGAAATTGACTTTTGGTTGGTAATTAATCCTGCTTTTCTTAATGCTCCAGCTATGCAAGAAATTAAAGCAAAATGTCCCCAACCTAGTGCCGCTGTAATCTCTACTAATAAGCAATTTATTAGCTGGCTAAGACTCCGTTTAGAATTTGTGATCACCGGAGAATTTACTGCCGCTTCTGTTGATGAAGCCATTAGAGGGCAAAGCCTCGCCCCCCTGCCATAACAAAAAAAGTCTATTCCTATTTTTTGATTTTTTTTAGTAATCCTTGACAGGCATCCAGCAAAAGATCAATCACATAATCAAATCCCTGATCTCCACCATAGTAGGGGTCGGGGACTTCTTTATCTGGATGGTGAGTGGCATAGTCAGCCATCATTTTTACTTTGTGGCTATACTGCCCCGATCGATCGCCCGCCAAAATATCCCGGTAATTATCCTCATCCATTGCCAGAATCAAATCAAACTTATCCAAATCCTCTGGCTGAAATTGTCTAGCTTGCCCCTTCAGTTCAATCCCCCGTTTCCGGGCTGCTACACCCATACGGCGATCAGGTGCCGCCCCAGTATGATAGCCAGCAGTCCCCGCTGAATCACAGGTAATCTGTCCCTCTAGCCCCGCTTCTTTTACTAGATGGTTCATAATATTTTCTGCTGATGGCGATCGGCAAATATTTCCTAAGCAAACAAATAATAAGCGCATGGCAGTTTCTAAATAATTAAAGGCTCCCTAGACCTCCAGTTTTGGAGAAATCCCTAGAAGCCTTCTTACCATTTTAATCTTAATCTTTAAGTCCTTGTTACAAGGGAGATTCAGGAGGGTTCCGACTATATCTGGATAAAAACGATCGCTAACCTTTCTAACCTAATCCAGAAATATTTAACCCACTCGTCAGAGTTTCCATTTTCTCCCGCATAGTATCGGTAGACTTCACGTAGGCATCTTGCATTGCTTCTGTCACGGCTGCTCCTAGAGCATCTGCCCCCAGAGCGATCGCCTCAGCGGAAATACTTACCCCTTTAGGCTCTTGATTCCCGCTCATGATTACTTTGATTAAGCCATCACTACTCTGTCCTTCAATTTCCATCTGTTCCAAGTCTTCTTGGAGCTTCTTTGCCCCTTCCTGCACCTGTTGGGCTTTCTTGAAGGCTTCGGTTAGCTCTTTCATCTTCCCTAAGCCGAAGTTAAATCCTTTTCCTTGTGTCATAACTGTTGATTTCTCTATAGATAAAAATTAATAATTCTTGTCTACTATTAGTATCATGATTTTGGCAACGGCGGGTTAAACCTAGGAAAAATCCCCTAAGATTTTTACCTCCGGGACTAACTGCACCTGCCACTGAGTCTCCACCCGATCTTGTACATAATGAATCAAACGTAATATATCAGCAGCTTTTGCTCGTCCACAGTTAAGAATAAAATTGGCATGACGATGAGCAACTTCTGCATCCCCAATTCGATACCCCTTCAAACCCGTTTGTTCAATTAGCCAAGCAGCACTGTAGGCACTAGGGTTACGGAATACACTGCCACAACTAGGTAAATGGTAGGGCTGAGTAGCTTGACGCTGGACTCGATGCTGGTTAGTAATTGCCATGACTTCCTCTTTAGTGCTATCGGGTTGGAGTTGGAGAGTTGCCTGAATTACTAATTTAGATTGTCTCTGGAGTAGGGAAGTGCGATAGCCATAGCCTAGCTGTCCGGGACTAAATTCTTCTAGAGAACCGGTGGGAGTTAAAACTTGGGTATTAACCAAAATATCCGCAGTACAAGACTTATGCGCTCCAGCATTCATTACCACTGCTCCCCCCACGGTTCCCGGAATCCCCACTGCCCACTCTAGACCCCGCCAGCCCCGTTTAGCAGCTTGCCAAGCTAGTTTGGGTAGAGATACTCCTGCCCCGACCATGACTTGACCAGTAAGGGGATCAAAGTAGGTGGATTTGAGATGGCGAGTAGAGAGAACCAAGCCAGATACACCCCGATCGCTAATTAGCAAATTAGAACCAGCCCCTAAAAAATGCACGGGCAAACCATGCTCCTTAGCCCAAGCCAAAGTAGCTTGCAAACTAGCCAAGGACTCAGGTTCTGCATACCACTCTGCTAATCCACCGACTCGAAAGGAAGTAAAATCTGCCAAAGATACTTGAGACCTTAATCTACAGTTTGCTTCTGGCAAGTAAATTACCTCTGAAGATTTGTTTGGCATTCTAGAAAAGGCAATGGTCGGGATTTTGTAGGAAAGAGTCATAAAACTGGATTCTTTGCTTAGGGGTTTATAAACCAATTTTGATTGGGCAAGTTTGTTTAGAAGTAAAACACAGATAGACAATACTACAAGAGGTTAAAGAAACTTTAAGATAGTTTTGGGGAGAATTTCTTAAAAACTTCATCAAGAGTCTAATAAGTTTCCATAAAGTCTTATCCCTGAATTAACTAGTAAGAGTCAATTGGTAAGAATCGATTAATTTAGGAATTATTGAGTTGAGATTTCCTGCCCCTAGAAATAAAGCTAAATCTCCCGGCTGGAGATGCTCTTGAAGAAACTGACTAACCTTATCTAAAGTTGGTTGATAGACCACATGGGGATGATATTTGCCGATCGCTTTAGTCAGGGTTTCTCCAGTTATGCCCAGTAAATTAGCCTCCCCAGCACTATAAATATCCGTCACTACCACTAGGTCTGCTTCTGTAAAAGCTTGGGCAAATTTTTCTAGGAAGGTCTGAGTCCGGGTATACCGGTGGGGCTGAAAAATAGCAACTACCCGTTCCCCCGATCGTACCCGGAGTCTGGCTGCCGCTAAGGTAACTTCAATTTCACTGGGGTGGTGGGCATAGTCATCCACAAAACGAATTCTATTTACTTCCCCCTTAAGTTCAAAACGACGTTTAGCACCCGTAAATTTTTTCATTCCTTGGGTGATAGTCTGCCAATCTAGACCAATTTTCCGGGCAACAGCGATCGCAGCTAGAGCATTACTAAGATTGTGCTTACCCAACAAAGGGCAGTATAGCTGTCCTAAAACCTGTCCTCGCTCCCACACTCGCGCCGTAGTTCCATCATATTTATATTCCACCTGATCGACGCTATAGTCTGCCCCTGAGGATAAATCTAAGCTGTAGGTAATGGTGGGTTTAATTTCCTTAGTAATATGCTGGCAATCTATACAAGCAATTAGGGTTTGGCACTGACTAGCAAAAGTTTGGAAGGTATCAATTACCTGCTCTAGGCTGTGGTAGTGGTCTGGGTGGTCTAGCTCAATGTTGGTAATTACGCCGATCGTAGCTGCCAACTTTACCAGAGAACCATCAGATTCATCAGCCTCGGCCACCAGATAAGCCCCTTTGCCGACACGAGCATTACCCTGCCAAGCATCTACTTCTCCCCCTACTACAATGGTAGGATCTAGCTCCGCTTCTAATAATAAATAACCAATTAAACTGCTAGTAGTAGTTTTACCATGAGTCCCTGCCACTGCAATACTTTGATAATTTTCCATCAGAGCTGCCAAGAGGTCTGAACGGTGAAAGATAGGATAGCCAAGTTCTAGAGCAGCTTTGTATTCTAGATTGCTGGGGTTAATAGCTGTGGAACAAATTACTTGGGGGATAAGTCTGGACTGGGTAATGAGGGAATGATTTGCTGGGAAATAGTTTTGCTCTAAATCCTTGGTGATTTGAGCCGCTTGAAAAAATTTAAGATTATTTGGCTCTTGCTCTAAAAAGATATGTGCCCCTACCGACTCTAGTCGCTGGGTTATATTTGTTACTTTCAGGTCTGAACCTGACACAGGTAAACGATGTTCAGCTAAAACATAAGCCAAAGCTGACATTCCAATGCCACCAATTCCAATGAAATGAAATGGTTGACCACTAAAATCCACCAAGCGATCCATATATTAACTCCTTACAACACCACACTAGAGAGATTTCTATTGTGTTTTGGTAACACGGGCTATGATACCAAAGATTATTTTTTAGAATACAGGAAACTGCCTAATCATCAAAGATTTCCATATACTGATGATCGATTACTATGCTTTTGGTTATCGGTTTAGCTAAAAATTAGACTCAGGCTAGACTTAACCTAGAGCTTTAAAATTTATTAGTAGATTACCCCTTAGCAGAGTAGTTTCTTCTAGTTTAGGTTAATCATGAGTCTTCAGTATTTAATCTCTACCAAGGATAAGCTGATAGTGTCAGGATATTTTGGGGGAATTGTATCATAATCTTCAAATTAAACTTATTTTTAGCTATTTCGTCCCATTTCTTAGCTGAAGGAATATCAAATTATGATCAAACGGGGAATTTTTGGTGGTACTTTTGATCCAATACATTGGGGACATTTAAGAATTGCCCAAACTGCTCTACTTACCCATAACTTAAAAGAAGTTATCTGGATTCCCCAACTCTTTCCACCCTATAAAATTCCTAGAGCAACTATTACTCAGCGGTGGTCAATGGTAGAGTTAGCGATCGCTTCCTATCCTCAGTTTTATCTTCCAGCGACCTTAGAACAATGGCAAAATAATTTATTTAGTAATTTATCCCAAAACCCAGATTATGCGATCGATACTTTTTATCTACTCCAAAAACTTTATCCTGCGAGTAAGTGGTTCTGGATTTTAGGAATTGATAGTTTTTTAACTCTCTCTCGATGGAAGGGCAGGGAGATTTTGATTCCTGCCTGCAATTGGTTAGTGGCTGTTCGGAATTTACCAGAGATAAATCTACTGGTGCAACTACAACAGGTAGCAACAGAATTGCAATCCCAAGGAATAGAAATTATTTGGGAATTATTACCAATGGAGGCGATCGATATCTCTTCTAGCCAGATCCGCCAGACTTCTATAGTCAACCAATCCCTAGACCAATTTTTACCTATCTCAGTCCAGCAATATATTATCCAGCATCATCTCTACTCTGACCAACCTGAGTTAATCACGGATTAATTCTACACGATCGTAACCATCGATCGCCTCTAGATATACCTTCACCTGTTCTTCTTTAGCAGTGGGTAATTGCTTCCCTGTAAAATCTGGATGAATAGGCAATTCCCGATGCCCTCGATCGACCAATACGACCAACCACACAGTTTCCGGTCTTCCATACTCATGCACCGCATTTAAGGCTGCCCGGATAGTCCTGCCTTTATAGATCACATCATCCACTAGCACCACTACTTTTCCCCCCAGATCAAAATCAATATCAGTCTTGGCCGGAGTACGTAACCCAATCTGATCTAAATCATCTCGGTAAAAGGTAATATCCAAAGACCCCACAGCTACTTCCACTCCCTCTAGGAGTTGAATCTGTTTGGCCAATAAGTAAGCAAGAGGCACTCCCCGTGTATGAATACCCAGAAGAACTAATTGAGAAATATCTCTAGATTTTTCTACAACCTGGGAAGCAAGACGATTGACTGTCCGCCGTAATTCTTCTGATGAGAGGATTTCGACTGTAGTAGGCATGATAAATTATTGAGCAGCTAATTCTTCCCAAGTATTTGCCTTAACCAGCCCATCAGGGTTTAAGCCCCGGTCTTTCTGAAAGCGAACTACCGCCTCTTGGGTTTTGTCTTCAAAAACTCCGGTAATTCCTCCGGTATAGTAGCCTAGTTGGGCTAGTTTCATTTGCAGAGTCCGCACATCTTCGCCCCGACTATCTAATTGTAGAGTAATAGTGGGGTTGAGAGGACCACGAGACTCTGAGGTTTTGGGAGCGGGATTATTAGATGGATTAACAGGAGCAGTTCCGGGATTTGTAGGGGCAACACCACCAAGTTTAGCTAAGGCTGTTAGGGTTTTGGTACCGGCAATGCCATCAGGAATTAGACCTTGAGATTTTTGAAAATTAATAACTGCGGTTTCCGTTGCTTGGTCATAAATTCCGGTAGTAGCAGCGGTGTAGAAACCAACTACCCTTAAATCATCTTGGAGTGTACTAACAGCAACTCCAGTGGTTCCCAGAGTGAGATTACCCACGATATTGCTCCGCAACGATAAATCGATCGCATGATCAGCTGTAGTATCCTTCGGCAGGGGGACAGGAGTAATAGATGAACTGCCTAGAAGAGAGTCAATAGCAGCTTGGGTTTCTTGACCCACAATGCCATCTTGAGGTAAACCGTGGTCCGCTTGAAACTTGGTGACAACTTCTAGGGTATGGCTAGCAAAAAAACCCGTCGATCGAGCTTGGAAATATCCTAGAGACTTAAGTTGATCCTGTAATTGCACTACCTCTGCCCCACTATCACCCCGGCGTAAAAGCGCAAAAGCATCAGTAGTATTCGCAATCATAGCTAGGGTGAGGGGAATAGAGAGGATTTTTATCCAGTTGTTCAGAGAGGGGAGATACCTAGGGTGGAGTTGCCAATCAAGCTGACTAGCATCAATTTCCGAGGCTTGAGCAGAGTGAATGTATGCTAGGGTTTCCATAGTTCTATTAGGAATTAGTAGTAGATATTTTTCAAAAAGTTGGGGAAAGCTAGGGATAGTAACTTTGGGGAGGGATGAGTTAGTGACAGAAACTGCTGATTATCCATAGAACTAAGAAAGTTACTACACTGGCAAACTCATCAGGTCTGAGATTTACAATTGCTATTTGGGAAGCGATCGCTGCGCCGAGAAAACTACCTAAGCTTAGTCCGACTAATAGACCTACTAGGGTGAGGACTACGGCCCGCCCAAATTTGTTTTCCTTCTGGTTAATTAGATAAATACTTGCGCCGAAACCTAGAGCGATCGATAAAGATAGTAAGGAACCTCCGGCTGGATAGAAGACCACCACCCCAGTTAAAACTAAGAAAGTAGAGCTTGTCCACAATAATTCCTTCGGGCTGGGTTTGTCCCACAGGTTGCTTAACCACTGAGAGCCTTTGGTAGAGGGGAAACTGAGATTAGATTCCACCGCCTCTAAGGTTTTTTCTGGAAATCAGATTACGTCGGGGACTTTTATTCGTCCTTCTTGGCGCATCCGTAAACGCTCCATAATAATGGCATCGTAGGCAGCTTCGATGGTTTCTAAAGTTGGCTGATTACCTTGATACTGTTGCATCAAGCGGTTCTTCGCCTCTTGAATTTCATCAAAAGACGCATCGGACTCTACACCCAATTGTTCATAGGGACTCTGACTGCTCATCTCCAACCTCCCGATCGCTCCCTTGCTTTTTTCCCACTGCAAATACTAGCGCAAAAAAATTAACTAACTAACTACCATCTTAATTCATTCGCCCTAATTAAGATAGTTAACTAGGGATATTGCTAACAATTCTCATCATAGTACAGGTGTTCTAGGCAAGGATTTTAGTTAATAAAAGAGCATTGTCCTTTACCCTTTTGGATTAGAGCGGTTATGCCGAAGAAAGGGTCGTAAATACCGCCTAGGGTAGAAGGATTTTTGTGTCTACAATATAGTTAAAAATAGCCAGCGCTTATGAGTTACGAAGTATCAGGCAATTTATAATAAAACTTACGCAAAGGTTACATAGCTGGCAGGGGTGCAAAGCCTTACGCCCTCCTATAAAACCTATTTTGGATATCTCGATTTCCACCGATTATTCTTGCAGTAGAGATTTCTAATGGGTCTGTATAGCGATTGATGACAAAATTTGTGTAAGCCCCAGGAGTAATAAATATTATGCAACCGACAAATCCTAATCAATTTACCGAGAGGGCTTGGGAAGCGATCGCCCGGACTCCAGAAGTGGTCAAAACAGCAC
>JANMHD010000460.1:0-7921 GCA_031374985.1 Coleofasciculaceae cyanobacterium OTE_70_metabat_329
AGCTTTTGCGATCGCGCAGCCTTGTCAACAATTAACTAATGAAGTAATTGCAAAAATAGGAAATATATTATGACATCACAATTACAAGAACCTATAAATCTGGCTCGATCACTTCCATTCTCAGAACAACTAGAACTGCTCAAAATACTTTAAAAGTGATCGCCCTTCCCAAACCTACCTACCTATAGTTTATACTGTAAATTATTCTTACCCTACCTCAATAAATTGCCGAGGCTCAATAATGCTAGAAATCCCCAAGCAATATATTTTTGATGAGCAACACCGTCCTCTTGCTGTCCAAATCCCCATAGAAGTTTATAACCAAATTGAGGAGATATTAGAAGACTTTGGTTTGGCAAAATTAATGTCAGAAGTCGAAAATGATGAATTGCTTTCTGGAAATGTTGCCTATTCTTACTACGAGTCATTAAAAAGTAAAAATGTGGAAAGTTGAGTACACTAAAAAATTCTTAAAAGAGCTTTCTAGCTTGCCATCTAATGTTCAGAAAAGAGTTGAAGCCATTGTATTTCATGAACTTCTATCAGAAAACATATTTAATCTAGGGTATCTTGAGAAAATGAAAGGATATCCTGACAAATATAAAATCCGTGTTGGCGACTATCGAATTGGTATAACTATTAATTCAACAACTAAAAGTATCATTTGTCAGCGAGTAGCCCACCGTCGAGAAATATATCGAGTATTCCCATAAAAATAATTATAAGGTTTTCCAATGCGCTTACCCGGATTGATCGCAATCTATTCTTGATGATTCATAATTGTAATAGGCTAATAAATATTAGTTCCAAGGAACCGATCGCCCTTCCCAAGCATATTTTCCTGTGGTTCATACCAAGCCTCTTGTAGTACTGCTGAATTTTGTGTCATAACTAAAGAAATCTCTCAACAGCCAGAAACTAGCCATTCTTAAGCCCCGATTCTATTGGTAACTCCCTATGATTAATCCCAAAATCTCCTGCCTTTTCCTATCTAGCCTGCTGTGTAGCCTTGGTATTACAACTATTTCAGCTATTAACAGCCCCAGTTTTGCCCAAAACCAGCAGAGTACGATCGACCCCAATATCCGCCCCAATGAACCCGGTTCCACTCTTGGGGGCAGTAATGGTGGGTTGAATATGTTTGACCTGATCCTGCGATCGCAAAATGCCCCCTCTAGAGATGCCAATGAAGTCAGCCAACAACAACGGCAGAGCTTAGATGCTAACAGTGCAGAATTTCGCCGTCAACAACTAGAAAGAATCCGCAGCCTAGGTTCTACTCCCATCAATTCCCCAACCCTTCCCTCTCCTACAATTTCCCCTAGCCCCTAAATAGTCCTGCAAATTAATACTAGTCATGCAGATCAAAATTGATTAGAAGTGGCTAGTCAGCTTTTAAATTCAGGCTAATGACATTGCCGGAGAGGAATTTTAATTAGAAATTCTGTTCCCTCACCGGGTTTGCTGCTCACGATTAGCTCCCCAGAATGTTTTTCCACAATAATTTGATGGCTAATGGCTAAGCCTAAACCAGTTCCTTTACCAATGGGTTTGGTAGTAAAAAAGGGATTAAAAATTTTATCGATAACTTCTTGGGGCATTCCTTGAGCATTATCACAAATTTTGATGCCCACAAAGGCTGGTAAAGCTGCACTCTGGCTTTGTTCCCTGCTCCCTGTTAATTTTGGCAGTAAGCTAGTCTGGATAGTAATTATGCCGTGGTGTGGCGTTCCTTCTGTCCCTATTTTGAGGCGATTTTTTTCTTCTAGAGCATCAATGGCATTGGCAATCAAATTCATAAATACCTGATTGAGTTGTCCAGCATAGCATTCCACTAAGGGGAGATCGCCGTATTCTTTAATAATCTGGATAGGAATATGCCCAGAACTTGCCTTGAGACGATTTTGAAGAATCAATAGGGTGCTATCAATATTCTCCTGGAGATCGATCGCCTTCATTTCTGCCTCATCAAGCCTAGAGAAAGTCCGTAGAGACTTGACAATTTCTCGAATTCTAGTAGAACCCACGTGCATGGATTGCAGAATTTTAGGCATATCTTCTTGGAGATATTCCAGTTCGATCGTCTCAATTTCTTCTTTAATTACCTCTGGGGGTTGGGGATAAGCCTCTTGGTACAAAGCAACTAGGTGTAAAAGATTATCAGTATATTCTTGAATATAGGAAAGATTCCCGTAGATAAAATTCACCGGATTATTAATCTCATGGGCAACCCCCGCCACCATCTGCCCTAAGGAAGACATTTTTTCAGTTTGGATCAACTGGGTCTGAGTCCGGGTCAATTCCTCTAAAGTTTGGGATAGTTCTTTAGTTCGCTCTTGACTAGTTTTGTAGAGTTGAGCCTGATTAATAGCCGTACTCAACTGGTATCTAATCCCCGACCACAACTCCTGACTACTAGTTTGACTATTTAGTAAGGTATTTCCAACTCCTGCTTGAGCGCAAGTAATTACCCCCAGGCCATGTATTGCCTCAATCGGGATAAAGACCAATGCTCCAAAACCTGCTGCCTCTAGCATTTCTCTGGCTATATCATCGGGAATCAACGCCACATCATCTACCTGATAGATATCTCCCCGTAGCAAAGCCTGATTAATATCACCGTAGATTTCTGTAGAATGAACCCCGATCGTACTAGCTAGTTCTGGTTCCCTAGCTTCTTTAATTACATCCCAACAGGGACTAGTCGCCATTGTTCCATCCCGGAGTTGCGCCCCCGCAGTCCGATACCAAGCAAAACTACACAGGTCTACTTGGAGTTGATACTTTAGCTCTATCAACGTAGTACTGAGAATTTGTTCCACATCAAGGGAGTCACGCATCAGAGTACTTAAGCGATTCAGTAGAGCCTCTCGCTTGGCAATCTGCCGATACTTAGCATCAGATTTTTGAAATTTCAGTTCTGCCTGTTTCAGGGGAGTAATATTAGTCGCCGTCCCAATAAGGCGGTAGATCTGATTATTTTTATCCTTGAGGGGGGTAAGAGTAGACCAGTGCCAAAATTCCTCCCCATCCTTATAAAATTGCTCCTCCCGATGAATAACCTTCCCAGCCTCTACACAAGCCTGATAACTTGCTTCCCAGACTTCCCCGATCGATTCTCCAAAAGCCTCTACCGGAGTTTTGCCTTGTACCTGCTCTAGGGTAACTCCTAAGCCTTGTAGAGCTCTAGCATTAAATCCACTACAAATAAACTGCCCCTCTGGGGTAACCTCCACTACAAATACCACCACATCTACCCCATCGTAGATAGTTCTCAAAAACTCTTCCTTTTGCTTGAGTTCTAACTCTACTAGTTTGCGATCAGTAATATCAGTAACAACACTACCCACAGCACAAACTTCTCCTTGGGAATTAAACAAGGGAAATTTAGTATTCAGGAGATTATGTAAACCATCTTCTTGATAAATTTCCTCTTCATTAGTTATAGAGGTTTTTTGCTCAATCACTAGGCGATCACTGGCCCGGAATTTTGCTACTTCTGATGGAAAAAAGAACTCTCGATCGAGCTTACCTAATACTTCCCCACAACTGCGGTGGTGCATAAACTCCCAATAATAATTCACCATTAAATACCGCCCCTCTAAGTCCTGAGCATAGATAGCAACTGGAGCATTATCCAACACATTTTCCAGAAAAGATTGTACCTGAGCCAATTCTGTAGCGGTTTCCTGAAGTTCTGTCACCCCTATCATCATGGCATTGATCCTCACCGGGATACCTTGAGCATTCCTCACTAACCAAAATTTTTCTTGGATTAAGCGACTACTGCCATCAGCCAAGATGAGGCAATACTCTACTTCCCTAGGCTTAGAGTCATCTAGAGAAATTAATTGTTGAAGATTTTGTAAAAGATGAGGGCGATCGCCCGCCACTACCCGCTCTAGCCAAGGGACTTGTAGGGATGGGGCAACCTGTGGAAAATCATCCTGAAAAATAGCCGCAGCCGTAGGGTTGAGATAAAGCTGAGAATAGTTATCTGGGTCGAGCGATCGCACTCCTTGGGGCAGGTGAGCCATCAGATCCATCCACCAAGAGATTTCTCCAGAATCAAGTTCTGTAGGGCTATCTAAAAAATCAGTATAATTACAAGCCGGTGACAAGGATAATTGTTCAGAAGACATTAGATTTAAAATTACTCAGCAATGCTTTAGTTTCGATGATTTTTTGAGGGTTAGAAGTGCTGCCCATAACACTTCTTTTAACAAATTAAAGAAAGTACTAGATCCCAGTAAGTATTCAAGAAAAACCTACAGGATATTGATATTTTTGACCAGAGAGAAAATACGGATATTTCTACAGAAATCCCTAGAAATTTTATTGATATTCTTAAGGAAATTATAACCAGTGAAAATTCTACCGATGGAAACTAAATTCACTCAGGGTGATTTGGCCATCAAAGGCATAGAAAGTCACCTTGGTAATTTCCGAAAATTTGAGAATTAGAGGTTGATTAGCCTTGAAATTAGATGACGATCCGGTTAAGTTTGCCTCTTCTAATTCAGTCCGCCCTAATAATAAATCTTGGGCATCATGGACAGACATAATCGTTCGCTGGGAACTAGTTATCCGACATTCGATCGCAGAGACAGGAGTACTAAAAGTTGCCTCTAGCCATCCCTGTTTAGGATTACCCAGTAAGAGAATTTTACTAATAGGAGAAAAATAGGCGGGGTTGGAAGGCTCAATAGCGATCGCATTCTGAAACACAACTCCCAAATCTTGAAACTGGTTTGTAACAATTTCAAAACACTTCAAAGCCCCCAAGTTTAACTTAATCATTAGCCTATCTCCTCATCAATAGCCTTGCCTGGGATTATCAAAATTTATACTTTCCAATTTTACTAGTATTTCTGAGGGAGTAAGTATATCTTTTATGACCCCTAAAACATCATTAGCAAAAAATTCTTGCTTTTAGGACTACTATTCTAATAATAAGGGTAAGATTTGCTGAGTATTTCCCTGTCCCCTCCAAGAAAATTTTGAGAAAACAGTTACAGGTAACTCGATTCCCCACTATGATTACCTTATAACTATATCGCCGAAGTTTGCTAGAGTTTGCTAGAACCATTATTTTTCCACGTAAAACCAATTGCCTTGAATTGATATGATGAATGCTTTGCCCAATACTACCCTCCGTCGCCTCATGAAGCTTCCCCAGACACCAACAGTGTGGGAAGGAGACCGCCGCTCTCTAGATGGATTAGATAATCCAGAAACATCGGAGAAACCGGGACAATTTATCCTCTGGGTGGATGGGGCCGAGGGTATGGTTCGGTCAATGGATATTATTGCGATCGAGACTGGCCCTGAAGCGATTGTTAGAGCTTTAATCAAAGCTATGGAGCAGCCCCAAGGCCCAGCCCGTCCCTCCCGTCCCCAAAAAATTGTAGTTCGCGATCGAGAGATTCAATTCTTTTTACGGGGAGTACTACAGGATTTAGAAATAACCGTAGATTACGTTACAGAGTTACCTATTATTGATGAACTCTTTGAACGCCTAGCCGAAATTCGTCCCCCCCGCCAGCCAAAACTCCCTCCCCAGTACGCAGATCTCCTAATTGAAAGGGCTTATGAACTATGGGCCGATGCCCCGTGGGAATTAGTGGCCGACCACCAAGTTATTTCTATAGAACTAAATCAATGGGATTTAGGAACTCTCTACGCCACTGTCATCGGCATGTTGGAACTAGACTACGGCATAATTCTTTATCGTTCTCTCGATTCCCTGATGCGATTTCGAGCTGCCGCCCTTGGGCAGGGTTCCATGGGAGAAATTGAACAGGCTTTTTTAGGGCAGGATTGTCTATTCCTTACTTTCAGTAGTGAAACAGAAGATGAAGATGAAGATGTAGATATAGCTGATCTGCCCTTATCAGAAATTACCCCTCAATTTGGCTCCATTCATCCCTTTGAAGGTATGCGTCCTACTCTGTACGATGAAGAAGCGATCGCCCTAGCCGTCACCCTAGAAGCTATCCACAAATTCTTTAGTGACTGCCATCGCAAACTCCACAACAATTTTCCTAGCCTGAAAAAAACCTACAATATTACTCCTCCCCCAGATCTCAACCATCCAGAAATAATCCCCCAACCTATTCCTATAAAAATTGTCACCCTAACTGAGGTAGCAGCAGAACTTATAGAAATGGGAGAAGGAGAATATACAGAAGATGATGAAGTTCAAGATGATTTTCCTCTCAAAGATGACTTGATTCCTACAGAATCCTTCTACAGCTTAGGGGTAATGCCTTGGGATGTCTTTGATATGCTTAAGCACACTGTTAAGCACCATCAACCCAATCTCCAATTGCAACAAAAAGGTGAAGGATTGCCCCTATTGATGCTCCAAACAACCCGGCCTAAGGCAAAAGTTATTGTAGAGCGCATTGTAGAAGCAGGAGGTTTGGAGGGCATTGCCTTTACCTTAGGAGAAAATCCTTTTGAGGAAGATACCTATGATATTGCTGTCCTAAAAATGGCTAACCAAGATATGTACTTTTTCCATGATTTTCCGATCGACGATCCAATCCATATTCAAGCAATGAAAAAATGGCATCAACGGTGTCATAAAACTAAAGATATTTGCGGCTTTATAATTGCTACAGGATTTGCTGGGGCATCGAAGGGAAAACCCGGAGGGAAAGATATGTATGCCCTGTTTGAGGTACGCCATATTACTAGTGAAGAGTTAGGTTTGGGGACGTTACAAATGGTGATGAAAATGGAATGGGATTCATGACTCCACCTTTAATATCTGTTGTCCTGCCTGTGTATAACGAGATTGATAGTTTGCCGGCGTTATTGGCTTCTATTACGGAAACCTTAGAAAGTACTAACTTGAGCTATGAAATTATCTTGGTAGATGATGGTTCTAGTGATGGTTCAGCCCAGTGGCTCAAGGAAGCTCCTACTAAATATCCCACAGTAATTAGTATCCTGCTGCGGCGTAATTATGGCCAGACTCCGGCTATGGCTGCGGGGTTTGACTATGCCCAAGGCCAAGCGATCGTCACCCTAGATAGTGACTTGCAAAATGATCCAGCGGATATTCCTCTACTCTTAGCCAAGCTAGATGAGGGGTACGATCTAGTTAGTGGTTGGCGCAAACAACGCCAAGATAAATTTCTTACGAGGAGACTGCCCTCGATCGTCGCCAATCGCCTGATTGCTCTGGTCACGGGAGTTCATCTCCATGATTATGGCTGTTCCCTCAAGGCTTACCGGGCTGAACTCCTAGCAGATATGAATCTCTATGGTGAGCTACATCGATTCTTACCCGCCCTTGCTTTCATTGAAGGGGCAAGAATTACCGAACTTCCCGTCCGCCATCATCCCCGCCGCTATGGTCAAAGTAAGTACGGCTTAGGTAGGACTTTTCGAGTAGCCATGGATCTTCTAACCATCTGGTTTATGAAAAAATTTCTCACCCGGCCGATGCACGTTTTTGGCTTGTTTGGTCTGCTATCTATGATTTTGGGATCCTTACTAGGTGGATATCTGACTTTTGTAAAGATATTTTTTGGGGAGAGCATTGGCAACCGTCCCCTATTAATTTTAGCCGTCGTCTTACTACTAGCCGGGGTACAGCTATTTAGCTTTGGGCTATTGGCAGAACTACTCATGCGTACCTACCATGAATCCCAAGGTAAGCCCATTTATCGAGTCCGGGAAGTAGTGGGAGAAGGAGGTAGGGGGAGATAGAAGGAGGTATAGGGAGATAGAAGGAGGTACAGGGAGGTAAAGGAAGGTACAGGGAGGTAGAGAATAAGAATAACTAGTTAGAAAATTAGATGTCCTTGAGAAAGTTAGTTACAGCAATTTGTGTTCAGATAAGCGGGAAGAAAAACCCTCTTTTCTTGTATGCCCGGAGGGCTTTAGGGATTTAAGCTCCGCACTAACG
>JANMHD010000461.1:0-2734 GCA_031374985.1 Coleofasciculaceae cyanobacterium OTE_70_metabat_329
GGTAGTGAGCTTAACTGATACAAACTCGATTTCAAGCTACTTGATCCAACATTCAGCACTAAAATATGCATCGTGATTCTTATGAATGTACTTACTCCTGAAGAATTGTATCAACTCCACGGATTTTGGCGTGCTTGTAACTATCTTGCGGCTGGAATGATCTACTTACAAGATAATCCTCTGCTCCAAGAACCACTCCAACCAAAGCATATCAAGAATCGTTTACTAGGTCACTGGGGTACTAGTCCCGGATTAAGCTTCATTTATACTCATCTTAACCGAGTAATTAATAAGTTTGATCTCAATGCTATCTACCTAGCAGGGCCTGGTCATGGTGCGCCGGGAGTTCTGGCTCCAGTCTATTTAGAAGGCAGCTACACGGAAATTTATACCGATAAGACCGAAGATATTGAAGGTATGCGGGCGTTCTTTCACCAATTCTCCTTCCCCGGTGGCATTGGCAGTCACTGCACCCCCGAAACCCCCGGCTCGATTCATGAAGGAGGAGAATTGGGCTATAGTGTCTCCCATGCCTACGGGGCAGTGTTAGATAATCCAGATTTAATTGCGGTGACGGTAGTTGGTGATGGGGAAGCTGAAACTGGGGCGTTGGCAGCAGCTTGGCATTCTAATAAGTTTCTTGATCCCCGCCGAGATGGGGTTGTGTTGCCGATTCTGCACCTAAATGGTTACAAGATTAATAACCCGACGGTTTTAGCTCGCATCAGCCACCAGGAATTAGAGGATTTATTCCAAGGTTATGGTTACACGCCTTACTTTGTCGAAGGAGATGATTATGAGCTAATGCACCAAACAATGGCGGGAGTTCTCGATCGCTGTATTGAAGAAATTCATGAACTTCAAGCCCGAATTCGTGATCAGGGAGATACCAATCGTCCCCTTTATCCCATGATTGTGCTGCGGAGTCCTAAGGGTTGGACAGGTCCAAAGGAAATGGATGGTCATCAGATAGAAGGGTCTTGGCGATCGCACCAAGTTCCCCTCAAGGAAGTTAAACGTCGCCCGGAACAACTCCAAATGTTGGTTGACTGGCTGCAAAGTTATCAACCAGAGGAATTATTTGATGAGCAGGGTAAGCTACGGGCAGAATTTCGATCGGTTGCTCCCCAAGGTAATAAACGCATGGGCAGTAATCCCCTCGCCAACGGGGGCTTAGTCCGTAAGACTTTGCAACTCCCTGATTTCCAGCAGTATGCCGTAGAAATATCTACACCGGGGGTGACGGAGATATCGAATACTTATCCTCTGGGGGTATTTTTGCGAGATATTATCAAGGCTAATCCCCATAATTTCCGGCTATTTGGTCCCGATGAAACTGCCTCTAATCAACTCCAGGCGGTTTATGAAACTACTAAAAAGGTCTGGTGGGGAAACTATTTACCAGAAGATGCTGATGGGGCTGAGTTATCCCTGGATGGCAGAGTCATGGAGATCTTGAGCGAGCATACCCTAGAGGGCTGGCTGGAAGGGTATCTATTAACGGGTCGGCATGGCTTATTTTCTAGCTATGAAGCCTTTATCCATGTCATAGATTCCATGTTTAACCAACATGCTAAATGGTTAGAAATTTCTCGGAATTTATCTTGGCGAGCCGATGTTGCTTCCTTGAATTTATTAATTACTTCTACGGTCTGGCGCCAGGATCATAATGGTTTTACCCATCAAGATCCGGGGTTTCTTGATGTAGTAGCCAACAAAAGTGCTGAGGTGGTGCGAATTTATTTGCCCCCGGATGTAAATTGTCTCCTGACGATCGCCGATCGCTGTTTTCAGAGTGTCAATCAAATTAATGTCATTGTTTCGGATAAACAACCCCATCTCCAATATCTGTCCATAGATGCGGCGATCGCTCATTGTACTAAAGGGATTGGTCTGTGGGAATGGGCAAGTACTGATAAAGGTGTGGAGCCGGATGTGGTCATTGCCTGTGCTGGGGATATTCCGACCCAAGAAGCCTTGGCAGCAACCGAAATCTTACATCAGTCATTTACAGATTTAAAGATTCGCTTTATTAATGTAGTAGATTTGCTCGCCCTCCAACAGCCTAGTGAATATCCCAACGGTTTAAGCGATCGAGATTTTGATGGTTTATTTACCACTAATAAGCCGATTATCTTTAACTTTCATGGCTATCCTTGGTTGATCCACCGCCTAACCTACCGGCGCAAAAATCACCCTAATCTCCATGTGCGGGGCTATAAGGAAAAAGGCAACATTAATACGCCCCTAGAGTTGGCAATGAACAATCAAATAGATAGATTTACCATTGCCATTGATGTGATCAATCGAGTACCCAAATTGCAAGTGGCTGGTGTTCATACCAAAGAACAACTAAAAAACCGTCAGATAGAATGCCGCCAGTATGCCTATACTCACGGTACAGATTTACCTGAAGTTGTTAATTGGCGCTGGAAAAGTCTAGATTAATGTGAGTTCGATGGTTTTTGAAGTCCTTATGACCAGCGAGTCGTTTTTTCCTGCTTTTCAATTTGCCAACGAAACCATAAGGGTTTTAAGGATTTCTATCAAACTCACGTTAATTTAATTCAAGTGAGATGTTTGGGCGGTTCTAGGGTCTCGACTTCAGCCTGCCATCAACTTAGCAATCGCCGGACGTTCGTAGCAGTGCTTCAGCCATCCTGTGACATTGGGGAAAGGAGTCAAATCAATCTCCATTGAACCGATCCAGCCAACGATGCCTATATATATATAT
>JANMHD010000462.1:0-1683 GCA_031374985.1 Coleofasciculaceae cyanobacterium OTE_70_metabat_329
GCTGCTCATTATGCTCTAACTAAACCGGGGATCGATCGGGTTGCGGTTCTAGATTGGGATGTCCATCATGGCAATGGTACGCAGGAAATTCTTCAAGATCATCCCCAACTTGCCTATTGTTCTCTCCATCAATCTCCCTGCTATCCGGGTACAGGCTATCCAGAAGAAGTAGGGAAGTATAATAATGTGCTGAATATCCCCATGAATCCCGGCAGCAATATCCATCAATACACCCCAGCTTTTGAAGAAAAAGTAATTCCTTTTCTAACTAAATTTGCTCCGGATCTACTAATTATTAGTGCTGGTTATGATGCTGCCAAAGATGATCCTTTAGCTGCCATTAATCTTTTGCCAGAAGACTACTATGCTTTTACTAAATATTGTCTCCAAGTTACCCCAAAAATTTGCTTTGGCTTAGAAGGGGGATATCATTTAGGAGCTTTATCAGCCTCAGTAGCAGCAACAATTCAAGCTTGTTTGGAGTTTACACAAGGGAAAAGTAGGCAAGGGGCTTAAGCCCCTTGTTTCAATAGATGGATTACAGGCAATTGGCTCAAGCTCCTTGTTTCACCAAAAGAAAAATATATCCTCCTATACTTCCAGAAGGCTGTTCTTAGCCGTAGAGCATATCATGATCAGGCCGGACATCATCCGCAGGATCGTACTTACGGATTTTTAACCACTGCAACAAAAACATCCAGATATAAAGGGGATTTAGAAATAAGTAGCGCTTCCATAGCCGTTTAGGTTCTACCAACAACCGATAGAACCACTCCAAACCCAAATCCGCCAGAAACTTAGGAGAACTGGATAGAAGTCCGGCATGGAAATCAAAGGCAGCCCCTACTGCCATAACGGGCATAGAAAGCTCTTGGGTATATTCATAAGCCCAGACCTCTTGTCGGGGACAGCCCAGACCCACAAAGGTAATCGCCGCTCCACTATCCTTAATTTGTTTGATCACTTCTTGCTTCTCTTCAGGAGTAGTCTGGCGAAATTTAGAAGGTTGACTTCCAGCAATAATTAAATTGGGAAATTTATCTGTCAGATTTTTGATCAAGGACTCTAGAACTACAGGACGACTGCCATAAAGATAGATGGGTAATCCTGCTTCGGCTGCCCGTTGGCAAACCATCAGCGTAGTTTTTGGACCATAGACCCGATCGCTCAACTTGGCATTGTGCAATATATTCAAAGCCCACCGCACCGGCTGCCCATCGGGAAGAATAAGTTCTAAGTGGTTTAAACGATAACGATGTACTGGGTCAAGCACCCCGGTCATCACGCCATGAACCGCCAGAGCCGATACTCCCAGAGGTTGCTGAGTTTTTGCGGCTTCAATAACTTTTCCTACCGCTGCTTCGTAGTCCACAATATTTACTTGCACACCCAACACATTCCGCTTGCCTGCATCAATCATAGTTAAGCTCCTTCCTTTTGCCAGCGATCCTTGTTAAATTCATAGATCTCTTGCAGAATCTGGGGCACATTGTACTCCAGTTTCCATTCTGGGTAATGGCTAGAAAACCTGCTGAGATCACTGACCCACCAGATATGGTCGCCCATACGGTTTTGTTCAGCGTAGCTCCAATCCATTTCATAGCCGACGATTTCTTCGCAACTGGTAATGGCTTCAATCATGGAGCAATTGCTATGTCTACCGCCCCCAATGTTATACACCTC
>JANMHD010000481.1:0-5328 GCA_031374985.1 Coleofasciculaceae cyanobacterium OTE_70_metabat_329
CATCTTTTGCGTAACCATTACTGTTTTTAGATCAACTTACAGTCACGGTTGGCTCTAACATCGACTTGAAGATTAGTCTATTTTTCTTTAGCTCTTTCTTAGAGAATGTTTGACAAGTCCTTCCATATTTTTTATGTACTGATTGTGATAGTTACCGTTGTTATCTGGGCGGCAATGTTTGCCGATCGATGGCGATCGTGGAAGGATAATTACTGTTAATTTCTAATATTTAATCATTACAAAGCTGGTGTATTATAAACTTAGACTCTTCATTAGTCATCCTCACTCAGCAACAGCGATCGCCTAGGCAAACCAACTCACTTCTTAGGGGATGCTGCCACAAAATCCAGACGAGTAAAGAAGGGAACATAAATTAGGACTTGGTGGCTAATAGGGTACAGATTTTAGGGGTTTATGCCCAATTTTCTTGTAAACTCTGAAGCCAGTTACCCCAAGTGATTAAGTTAGACCCTAAGAGATTCCATCTCTAGGCACAGGCCTAAATTCCTGAATTGTCACCACCTAACTCTAAATTCTAGGTGTCTTACTCTTTAGTCAGTAGGTTTGGATAAATTGTTTATATGAACTTAAATTAACGCTTAATAATACTTAATAATAAAGGATTAATGGATGGAATTTTCAATCGCTACACTACTCTCTAGCTTCACTGATGATAAGTTGGTAGCCCCGAAGGTTTTAGAGAAAAAGCTGGGATTACAAGATGAAGCTAATCTCCATCGACTACAGATTGCCCTAGATGCCCTAGAAAGAATTGGCTTATTATTCAAAGACCGGGGCAAATATCGCCGGGTGCTAGAAGAAGATGTGGTGGAGGCAAAATTACGCTGCTCTAGCAAGGGTTTTTGTTTTGCAATCCAAACTACCGAGGGTGGAGAAGATATCTATGTTCGAGAAAGTCATCTAAGTAATGCTTGGAATGGCGATCGTGTCCTAGTAAAAGTTACTAAAGAAGGAACTCGCCGTCGCAGCCCAGAAGGGCAGGTGAAGGTAATTTTGGAACGGGCAAATCCTTCGATTTTGGCACGGGTAAAACAGGGAAAAGCTGGCTATAGTGCGGTGCCTTTAGACGATCGCCTTTTATTTGAAATTGATCTCCTGCCGGAAGATGAGCAGTTATTATTAAATTCCATTGATTACTTAGTCCATGTGGAAGTCTTACGTTATCCCTTAGGGCAGAAGCCCCCTATGGGCAGAGTGGCGAGGGTTTTGGGCAGTGAAGCAGAAGCGATTGCTGATACAGATATTGTTTGTTGCAAACATGACCTGCGGACAAATTTTCTACCCGATCTAGTGGCGGCAGCAAAGGATTTAGTTCCTTCAAAATTAACTAAGCCTACGATCAAGGGGCGATTAGATTTGCGGCAGCTGTTAACTGTAGCTATTGAACCAGAGCCGGGGAGAGGCATATCGAATGTTGGGGACAAAAATTTTGAGCAATCTCCACCCCCAACCCCTGAGCCGCAAATTATTGAAAACGCCATTAGCTTAGAGCAAAACCTAGAAGGCAATTGGTGTTTTAGTCTGCACATTACTGATGCTGCCCATTATATTGAGATGGATTCTGCTCTCGATCGAGAGGCAAAGCGGCGAGCTACCACCGTATTTTTGGGGGATTTGGTGTTGCCATTACTCCCTTCGGTCTTAGCCAATGGTTTATCTTTAGTAGCGGGGAAAGACAGATTAGCTATTTCTATCATGCTGACCTTTGATGGCAGTGCGAACCTATTGGATTATGCCATCCGTCCTTCAGTGATTCAGGTCGATCGCTTATTAACCTATACCCAAGTCCAAGCAGTATTAACCAATGAGGGGGAAGCAGTACCGGAGAATATTTCCTTGGAACTAGCCACCATGCTCCAGTACCTATTTTTTAATCTTAGTCCGGCAATCAAAGCCCAGCGTCAACAGAGAGGAAGTTTTGAAATTCTAGGCTTAGAGACTCTGGATCCCTACAAAGATGAAGGCAGACTGGGGGCGATCGCTAGTTATCCCACCACCCCTGTTAGGTCTCTATTGGCAGAATTAGTAGCGGTGGCTAACCAAGCGGTGGCCAACCACTTCCACGCCTTGGGGCTACCTCTGCTCTACTGTGTTCAATCTGCCCCAGAGCCGATGGATTTGCAAGATATCGTTAAGCTGGGTAATAACCTCAAACTGGATATGGAACGTCCCCAAGAAGATGAAATTACCTCCAATGATTACCAGCAGTTCTGTCAGCAATTTGTCAAATCTAAGCACCACCGAGTCCTCCACTACCTATTACAAGGAACCCTGAAGCCAGTATTATTTAGAACTAAACCGGGGCGACACTTTGGTCTAGCGATCGAGAGTGGCTATACCCGGACTTCCCAACCCTTGGGACGCTACGGAGATTTGGTGGTACAACGACTAATTCATGTGTTGGCAGATAAGGGACGTGATCGCAAAACTACCCGCACAAAGGAAAGTATTGATCTTCTCCATAGCAGTTGTCATGGTCAGTTTGATTGGAGCATTTTGCCCCCAGACCTCCAGCAAGAATGGGAAGCTAATTTAACTACCCTAATTAGCCATATCAACGATCGAGAAAAAGTTGCCATTGATGCGGAGCAAGACTGGCGGGGATTGCACAAGGCAGAGCAAATGAAACGGCGCACAGGGGAAATTTTCACAGGGCTAATTACTGGAGTGCAATCCTACGGTTTCTTTGTGGAAATTGATGATCTACTTGTACAAGGTTTAGTTCACGTGAGTTCCCTGAAGGATGATTGGTATGAGTATCGATCGCGCTACTCCTGTTTGGTGGGCAGAAAAAACCGCACAGCCTACCGTTTGGGTGATCAAGCAGAAGTTCAAGTGAAAAATGTGGATTACTACCGCCAACAAATTGATCTAGTTACGGTCGGCGATGGCAACAAAGCTAGTAATGAAGAGCTAGAAGATGAAGAATAAGCCCCTAGTCTTGGCAGTGTCAGGAGCTTCCGGTTTAATCTATGCAGTCCGGGCGTTGAAGTTTCTCTTAGAGGCAGAGTATGCGATCGAGCTAGTCGCCTCCAAGTCCACATCTATGGTGTGGCAAGCGGAATCTAAGATCAAAATGCCCTCAGAACCAGACCAGCAGGAGCTATTTTGGCGAGACCAAGCCGGGGTAGCTCAGGGGGGAAAACTCCGCTGTCATCGCTGGAGTGATGTGGGGGCCAATATTGCTAGTGGGTCATTTCGGACTCTAGGGATGGTGATTATTCCCTGTAGTATGGCGACAGTGGGCAAGATTGCGGCGGGTTTGAGTTCGGATCTATTAGAAAGGGCAGCGGATGTGCAACTCAAGGAAGGCCGGAAACTAGTGATTGTTCCTAGAGAGACTCCTTTTAGCCTAATTCATCTCAGAAACCTCACAACTCTAGCGGAAGCGGGGGCGAGAATTGTCCCAGCGATCCCCGCTTGGTATCATCAACCCCAAACCATTGAAGATCTAGTAGACTTTGTAGTAGCCAGAGCTTTAGATCAGTTAAATATTGATTGTATTCCGATTAATCGCTGGGAAGGACATTAATTCTAAGTTTAGTTCAGCTCCGCTCACTGAACGTCTGCTGAACGCCTTTGAATTTGATTGGTGAATATGCTGGAACTCGCTCAGTGAGGGGTCTAACTAGCTTAACCAAGTGAACATTTTTAACTTTTCTTGGTGAAAGTCTTTGGCTTAACTAGGTAAATATCTTTAGCTCCGATCGGTGAGCGAAGTCGAACCGAACATTTTCAGATGATGAAATGAAATCATGCCGAACTTATGTTTAATATGCGATCGCTTCTCCTGTTCTCTCTGATAGCTGTCTTGGGTTTATTTATTGTCCAAAATCTAAGCACAGTGTTGCCTTTAATAATTTTTGGGGTGAAAACTCCTGCCCTGCCCTTGGGGGTGTGGGTCTTAGTGGCGATCGTTTTGGGGTTTGTTTCGAGCTTGTTTCTCCAATTACCCAGTAGCTTCAGCAGTTCTCGCCAGTCTCAACGGGAGAATCTACAAGAGAGTTATCAAGAGGAATTAAGAGAAGAACCGAGCGGCCGCAATCAAGCCTATGGGGGACGAACTTATCATAATGAGAAGCGATCGAACCCAGAAATTAGCTCTGATATTTCTGACAATTCTGATTGGGAGCTAGATTTTGGGGATGATTGGCAAGAAGAGACACGTCCACGCAATCCGCCTCCAAAAGCTACAGCCCCGGCTCCTGAACCTAAGCAAAGCCCTGTAGCCCCACCTAGAGCACCTGCTCCCTATGGGGCGGGGAATCAGGGTAAAGCTGAGGTAAGCAAAGCTGAGGGAGATAAAGCCGAAGTGGGCAAGTCAGGGGTGGGTAGAACCGAGGCTGTCTATGATGCTAATTATCGGGTGATTAATGCGCCCTTTTCTCCACCCCCCAAGGTGGCAAAGGCTCAGGAGGAAGATTGGGGTTTGGAAGAGGACGATGATAGTGTGTTTGATTTTCCAGAGGTAGAAGCTAAGGATTCTCCGTCAGGGAAGAAGCTGGACGATTGAAATCGCCCTACACATTTGGAAGGAGAGCTTTCTGTTGTTCTGGCAACTTGTTGAGGAAATTCCCTATACAAAGGGGACAGAATTTGCTACAAATTAAATTATGAGAAATATTGGAAAAATATTTAAGAAACTTTATTTACTTGAGAGAGGAACCTATGGACGGTATTGATTTTCGGATTGCGATCGTATTAGCCCCCCTACTCCTAGCGGCTGGCTGGGCGGTCTTCAATATTGGCGCTGCTGCCCTGAAGCAGGTACAAGGTTTTTGGGCTAAAGCTAAATAGACAAGTTAATAATTAGAATTTTGGTGGGTTATCTTTCAGAGGTAATCCACTTTTTATTATTTTTCTATTTTTTCCATTTAATAATTGCTATTATTTCGGCGGGGGACAGGTTCTATTTACAAAGTCACATTGGTATAGATGAGTTGCTTGCCAGCTAAGGGGAATTTCTAGTAAATCTCTTGTCCCTGTCATTCCTTGACCGATAAAAAGTAGTAAGGCAAAACAGTTAAGAATAATATGGGCTAATCGCCAGCGATTTTGCCTATCTTGATAGATATCTTGGATGATCGCTAGGGAGAAAATCATCAATAAAGCCGCTGCGATTCCATAGTAATAATGAGAAACAAACCATTCATTATCCCGGCGGAAAACCTCTGGCTGAAATCCAAGCAAAATTAATCCCATGCCGGTGAGGGTAGAAAATACTCCTAGGGAGAAATCTTACTTTTGCCTCCATCCTGAGCCTGTAAGCGTCGCTGCCTAGTCAGCATTGCCCGGTTAAGGACAATT
>JANMHD010000220.1:0-9671 GCA_031374985.1 Coleofasciculaceae cyanobacterium OTE_70_metabat_329
CAAGAATTTGGGACATTACCAAACTTAAGATTGTCAGAACGACTAATATTGACAGAATGTTCCGCTATCTATTTTGCAATTGCTCGTGATCAGGTTCTTTATGTTGGACTAGCCATAAACTCAAAAATCGTTGGCAGAATCATCATCGCTTTCCACAACTTGCAGTGCTTAATAATAAACGATGCGAAGTTAGGCTTTTTTGGCTTAGTTGTCCTCAAAATCAACTTAATTATCTTTAGTATCAATACATTAGACCTCTTGCGTAAATAGAGAAATAGAAGTAAAAAAGAGGAAAAGCAAGCAATTATAAAAAAAGCCGATGTCCTATCAAAAAGCAATAAACCTTCCACCCTCCCAGTTCAAAAGAGTATGTGGCATGAGCCTAGAAACCTTCTGGAAAATGGTAGATATAGTAAAAGCTGCTAAGCAAGGAAGCCTTAGAGTGCCTAGCAAACTATCAATTCCAGAGCAAATCTTGCTGACATTAATTTGGCAAAAATCATCGACGGAGCAGAAAATCTCTTCTAAACTAAGCATAAAGCAATGCAGGTGGAAGGGTTAGTTGATACTTCCAGACTACCTGTTTTGCCCCTTTTTAGTTTCCCTCCTTATCCCGAACTCACGTTAATTAGATTGAGTAATTATTGCCTCCACTTCAGCTATAGACAAATCTACAATTTGAGCAATTTCTGCCCTACTAATCCCACGAGCCACTAGACGCTGGATCATATGAATTTATGCTGTTTTAACTAATATACAAATTCATGAATAGGGTAAACAGAAAAGTTAATTGGGCGGCGATCGCAAAAATATAAATAATTGCCCTGGGCTTAAATACCGACAACATTAAACCCAGAGCTTTTAGATCCACCATCGGACCAAAAACCAAGAATGCTAATAGGGAACCACTAGTAAAAGTAGAGGCAAATGCTAAGGCAAAAAAAGCATCTACTGTGGAACAAATAGAAACCAAGGCTGCTAATACCATCATGGCAACGATCGAGAGAATTGGTCCCTGCCCCAAACTAATAATTACTTCCCTAGGGACAGCTACTTGCAAAAAAGCTGCCACTGCACTACCCAAAACCAAAACTCCCCCCAACTCTCGTAATTCTTGGACACTATTTTCTATAAATAAGCGTAATTTCTCTTGTCCAGAAAGCTTGTTGGTTGGGGGCTGGGGTGAATTAATAAGAATTGTCGGGTCTAAGCGCTGCACAATGCCACCCCCTAGAATATAAGAGCCAGACTTCAGCAGGGATGGGGTAGCAGATAGGGTTTCTTGGGGTTGCTCTACTGGGAAAAATGTTCCCCTAGTGATGGCGGCTTGGAGCAGGGGTTTCATATCTTTTTGAGTGCTGAATAGGAAGCCAATAATAGTAGCGATCGCTAGGGAAAACCCGATCCGCAAAAAGACAATTTCTGGTTGTTCTCGAAATGCCACCCAGGTAGACCAAATGACGATCGGGTTAATAGTCGGGGCTGCCAATAGGAAACCGATCGCTACGGGAGTAGGGGCGCCCTGCATCAATAATCGTCTAGCCACTGGTACATTGCCACACTCACAAACCGGAAACAAAAAACCGGCACAACTACCAAATAATGCCCCTAATAAAGGATTTTTAGGCAGGGCAGAAATTAATTTCTTTTCATCCACAAATAGCAGCAATAAACTAGACAGCAACACCCCTAAAATCAAAAATGGGATTGCCTCCACTAGCAAACTCAAAAACAGAGTAAAAGCATTATTAAGTTTTGTGATGAGGACTGGATTCATAAAGAGAAGGAGGTAAGGGGAGGTAAAGGGATTTAGAGAATGAGCATAATTTATCAGAAAGTTGTATGAAGCTTTAAGGAAGTTGAGTAAAGCTGAGAAAGCTAGTTAAATATAAACTTCTTTACCTTCTTTACCTCCTCTACCTCCCTGTACCTCCTTTATTGCTTGGGTTTATAAGTAGAGGCAACTTGAAGTTCTTTAAGCTGTTTTAAGTCTACGCTGCTAGGGGCATCGGTGAGGAGACAGCGGGCTTGTTGAGTTTTGGGGAAGGCAATCACATCTCGGATGGATTCTTCACCAGCTAGGAGCATGACTAATCGATCGAGACCGTAGGCAATCCCTCCGTGGGGTGGGGTACCAAATTCAAAAGCCTCTAGGAGAAACCCAAATTTACTATAAGCCTCTTCCGTAGAAAGACCGATCGCCGTGAAAACCTGTTCCTGAATTTCTCGCTGATAAATCCGCTTGGAACCACCCCCCACTTCCACACCGTTGAGAATGAGGTCATAAGCCTGCGCTCTAGCAGTTTTTAGGTCAGCAAGATCCTCTGGATGGGGAGCAGTGAAAGGATGGTGCAAGGCTTCTAGGCGCTTTTCTTCGGCGTTCCACTCAAACATGGGAAAATCTACTACCCAGAGGAGATTGTTTTGATCAGCAGGGATCAGGTTTAGTTCCTTGGCAATGTACTGGCGGAGACGATCGAGACTTTTGTTCACCACTATGGCAGTATCAGCCGCAAACAGCAGGAGATGCCCCGGTTTTGCCCCAGTGCGGGTAATAAGTTCTTGTTTTTGCTCTGAGGTGAGATTATCTTTGATTGCCCCAATGGTATCAAATTCCAGATTTTCCCGGACTCGAATATAAGCCAATCCCCTAGCTCCAGCAGTAGCAGCTTCCTTGAAAATGTCTCCACCCGGCTTGATCCGCACATTAGAAATTGCCTGATCACCCCCCGGAATAGGCAGGATTTTTACAATCCCACCACTGGCGATCGCCCCCGCAAACACCTTAAATCCCGAATCTTTTAGCACATCAGAAACATCGACTAATTCCAACCCATAACGGGTATCGGGCTTATCACAACCGTAGCGATCGATGGCTTCGGCGTAGGTCAACCGGGGGAAGGGCGTAGGAAGATCAATCCCCTTCACTTGCTGAAAAATGTAACTAACTAAACCTTCATTCAGTTTGAGAATTTCCTCCTGCTCCATGAAGCTCATTTCCATATCCAGTTGGGTAAATTCTGGTTGGCGATCGGCTCTTAGATCTTCATCTCGGAAACAACGGGCAACTTGATAGTAGCGATCGAACCCCGACACCATTAATAATTGCTTAAATAACTGAGGCGATTGGGGCAGGGCATACCATTCACTGGGGTTAACCCGACTGGGAACTAGGTAATCCCGTGCACCTTCTGGAGTAGATTTAGTCAGAATAGGAGTTTCTATTTCGAGGAAATTCTCCTCATCTTCTAGGTAACGCCGCACAGCTTTAACTACTTGATGGCGGAGTTGCAGGTTTTGGGTCATCCGTTCCCGCCGCAGATCTAGATAACGATAACGGAGACGTAACTCTTCTTTGATAGTTTCTCCCTCGGCACTAGCCACCATGAAGGGTAGCTGTTTCGATACCTCATTCAGAAGTTCGATCTGATCGGCATAGATTTCAATTTCCCCCGTTGGTAATTTGGGGTTAAGAGAATCGGCCGGTCTAGCGGTAACTCGCCCAGTAATTCTGACTACATACTCACTACGTAGGTGTTCTGCTTGGGGATAAGATTCAGGAGTCCGCACGGGGTCAGCCACAATTTGGACAATACCAGAGCGATCGCGTAGATCCAGAAAAATTACTCCCCCATGATCCCGGCGGCGATCGACCCAGCCACAAACAGAAACCTCCTTCCCTTCCTGATTACCTCGAATTTCGCCACAATAATGAGTACGCATAATTTGCACTTATCTATTAGTTTGCTTGCTAGTTTATATAATTAGAAATCTCATATACCAAAAATTCAGATTACCATTATGCAGCAATATCTGCACAGGCATGAAGGCCTATTCAATCGCACCACCGGAACCTAAGTATTTTTCGTCCCCTTATAGCTCCCTTGCCACCCCTGCAAACATTGTAATCAAAACCTAGCTCTAAGATATTCATGGATATTCATGGTTAAGAGGGCGATCGCAAACTTTGGCTACGAACTGTTAAGGAATTTGAAGTTATTAGCCCTTTCTAGAGAACCATAGCAAACCCCAAGGTAAAATAGCTCTCAAACTTCCAGTTTTCCTATCCATATCAAAAAAAGAACACTCAGCAAGGAGCCGTTATCCTATGTCTCATAGCGTCAAAATTTACGATACCTGTATTGGTTGTACTCAGTGCGTCCGTGCTTGCCCTCTAGATGTCCTAGAAATGGTTCCTTGGGATGGTTGCAAAGCATCCCAAATTGCTTCTTCTCCCCGCACCGAAGACTGCGTAGGTTGCAAGCGTTGCGAAACAGCCTGCCCTACCGACTTCCTCAGCATCCGGGTCTACCTAGGTGCAGAAACTACTCGGAGTATGGGACTTGCCTACTAAATAAAGACTTTTCCAAATTACCGCAAGGTAAAGGATTTTTAGTCACAGCTACAATTACAAAGAAATTCAAAAAACAGCTTAGGTTCAGGAGGGAAACAATTTCTCTCTTAGAAAACTTTTCAGGGGGAGTCTCTTCTCCTGATTTTTTGTCACCTAAATCCTTAAGCAAATCTTTTTATTTCTAGATAATTGTAAAAATTCTGTAACTACTGCTACTTTTCTTTTTATATTTGTTATAGTTAAGTCATGGAATCTATACAAAATATTTAATAAATAAAGGAGAAAAGTTATGAATATGATGCGTCGCAAAAACCTCCAACAAGTTGCTGAAGTTCACCGCGCTAATCTCCGTCAAAGACTTGAGCATCGTTTAGAGGCTGCTAAGGCGAGCGGAAATACTGCTTTACTCCAAATTCTAGAACAGGAAAGAGAGCAATTAGCTTAGTACTTCCTTAAACTAAAATATTGATATTCGCTATCAAGTCTAAAGCTGAATAATCCCAATTTCTTCCAGAACCCTGACCAGATCGGTTGGGGTTCTGGCATTTTGGTATTCTAGATGAGCTACTTTAATTTTTCCCAATTCTCTATAGCTATGGCACAAGTAACGATCGCAGACCTCCATAAAACCTTTCCCTCCCGGATTGCTAAAGATAATGGTGTCACTACTGTTTTACAGGAGATTAATTTGACCATTGCTGATGGAGAATTTATGGTGCTAGTGGGTCCTTCTGGCTGTGGTAAAAGTACTCTGCTCAGAACGATCGCTGGATTAGAAGCTGTATCTGGAGGCAAAATTTCCGTAGGGGAAAAGGTGGTTAATGATTTGCCCCCCAAGGATCGGGATATGGCCATGGTATTCCAAAGTTATGCCCTGTATCCTCATTTAACCGTCTATGACAATATCGCTTTTGGGTTGCGCCGGACTACTAAAGGTTTAGGGAAATCTAAGTTTCCGGTATGGTTAGAAAACCTGTTAGTAGAAACTACCCGAAATTTTCCTAAACCAGTGCAGTACTCTTCTAAGCGAGAACGGGAAATTAGCTCTAAGGTAGGAGAAGTTGCCCAATTACTGCAAATGGAAAATCTGCTCCATCGTTTACCCAAGCAACTATCGGGGGGACAACGGCAACGGGTGGCCCTAGGGAGAGCGATCGCCCGGAACCCTCAAGTATTTTTAATGGATGAACCCCTTTCCAATCTAGATGCCAAACTCCGCACGGAAACCCGCACCCAGATTGTCAAACTGCAACGGCAGCTAAAAACTACCACGATTTATGTTACTCATGACCAAGTAGAAGCCATGACTATGGGCGATCGCATTGCCGTGATGCAGGGGGGCAAAATCCAGCAAATTGCCACACCTTTAGAGTTGTACCATCAACCAGCTAATCAATTCGTGGCTGAGTTTATTGGCTCTCCCCCCATGAATTTTCTGCCCATGCGGGTGGAGACTCCTCACTTGCTGATCCATCCCCAGTTTCAATTAGAGTTAGCCACGGATTGGGGAGAAACTTTAGCAGGTTATGTGGGGAGATCGATCACTCTGGGCATCCGTCCTGAGCATTTAAGCCTAAGTAATCCCAGTCTTAGTAATCAAGGATCTGGTTATCTGCCCGTAACGGTAGATTTAGTAGAATCCTTGGGAAATGATACCTATTTATTTGTTAATTTAGCTGCTGCCCATAACCTCCAAGTCCGCCTGACTAGAGATCATCGAGCAATGGTGGGAGATAAATTGTGGTTAGCGATCGATCCCGACAAGTTACATCTCTTCGCCCCGGAAACTGGCCAGAGAATTATAAAGGTTTAACTAACCTGAGTAAATATTCCCTTTTTCTTGTATAACTGAAGAACTTTAAGCCCACTTCAAAGGGTGAACTTAAGTTGTACAGCAAAGAAAGATATGATTAGGATTAAATTATTCTCTCCTTGGCACATCTGCGGATATATTGGATAAACTTCTGTCTTTGTTTCTCATCTCTTTCTCAATATCCCTAAGTTTTTTTTGAGTAAAATTAATTTTGCGTAAGGCTTGCCTTTATGCTTAAGACAGACAAGGGGCGTAATTCCCTTATTATCAAAGTCGATAAATATCTTGACTGAAGTGACACTTGTCATAGTACCAAATGATCGAGATGGGTAATGATCATAAAATTTTTATTTCTCGGATTAATGATCTTTCTAACTAGCTGTGGTCTGACTGCTAGGTTTCCTCATCATTGGGTCGTAGAGAAGGCAATCGCTATGCAAATTAACCCCTCCCACCTTCACCTCAGTCAAAATCTCCTCCAAACCCAGCCTAAACTAGATATTACTAAAGTAGAAATCAACAATAGTAAAATTCTAGTTATAGATAATCTCCCTACCTATCATTTACGAGGAAGTTATCGGGTAAATCTCCAGCTACCCAACCATAAATTTAACCAAAAACAGCCTTTTAATATCTACATTCAACAACAAAAGCAAAATAAATCTTGGCGGTTACTAATCCCTAATTCGGTTGGCGAAAACCTTAAGAATACAAAATTTAATTGGCATAGTTATCTAATTAATCCCCCTCCTTAAAAAAGGGGCCGTGGGGATCAAAAGGTTATTAGCTTTTATAGACTTGCTTATAGTAGGTTTGATACTCTTCTGATAGTAGAGGCATCCACCAATCCCGGTAATTGAGATACCAAATTACTGTTTGTCTTAGTCCTTCATCTACCGTCACTGCCGGAGACCAGCCTAATTCTGTTTTGATCTTATTGGCATTGATACTATAGCGGCGATCGTGCCCTGCCCGGTCTTTAACAAAGGTAATTAGTTTACTTGATGGAGTTAGGGGTAGATCAGGGGCTAATTCATCCATAAGTTGACAAATTAAATTTACTAGATCAATATTTTTAACTTCATTATTGCCCCCAATATTATAAGTTTCTCCCGGTTTTCCCTGGTGAATTACCGTATCCAAAGCACTACAATGATCGCCTACATAAAGCCAATCCCGGATATTCTGGCCATCCCCATAAATAGGTAAATTCTTACCCAATAAAATATTCAGACACATGAGGGGAATTAGTTTTTCTGGAAACTGGTAAGCTCCATAATTGTTAGAGCAATTAGTAATAATTGTCGGCAACCCATAGGT
Source organism: Coleofasciculaceae cyanobacterium OTE_70_metabat_329 (assembly GCA_031374985.1). Taxonomy (GTDB): domain Bacteria; phylum Cyanobacteriota; class Cyanobacteriia; order Cyanobacteriales; family JAAUUE01; genus JAAUUE01. The sequence continues at coordinate 7,488 of JANMHD010000220.1, forward strand.
ATGATAATAAGCTCTAACTAAATGATCGCTGCCAGCCTTAGAAGCCGAGTAGGGGCTATTGGGAGAGTAGGGTGTAGTTTCTGTAAAAGATGGCTCTTCAAGACTCAAACTGCCGTATACTTCATCAGTGGAGACATGGAGAAATACTCCAGTGGGTTGGCTTTGGTGGTGATGGCGAAATGCTTCTAAGAGGGTGAAAGTACCGATGACATTAGTTTGGATAAAAGCACCGGGTTCAAGGATCGATCGATCGACATGAGATTCGGCGGCAAAGTGGGCGATCGTATCAATATTCTCAGTTTTGAGAATTTCTGTAACTAGAAGCTGGTTACAAATATCACCTTTAATAAACTTAAAATTATTCTTACCTTTTAGCCCAGATAGATTAGCTAAGTTTCCGGCATAGGTAAGGGCATCAAGAACAATTAAGCGATCGCTCGGATATTTTTCTTGCCAATAATGAACAAAATTTGAACCAATAAATCCCGCTCCGCCAGTAATTAAAATATTAGACATAAATATATAAATTATTAATTAGTAATTGAATTATGTTGAATCAAATTCGCTATATCAAAAGCTGCAACAAAAAAACCCAACATTATTTTAGTATCTGTTGGGTGTGGTAATTTTTCTAATCTCCATGGAAAAATCTGGCTTATGGGGAAGAACTATGAGGCAGTAGCCGTAGTTGATACCTTACCGTTTTTGCTGACATTGCTTTGACGGGGCTGAATTACCCCATAGCCACCATGATTGCGTTCGTAGATGACATTAATTTCACTGGTCTTGATGTTGCAAAATACATAGAAATCATGGTCTACTAATTGCAATTGTTCTAGAGCCTGCTCGATCGACATGGGCGGCATAGCAAAGTATTTCATCCGCAACACCTCTGCTGGTAGCTCTGGAGTCCGATCGCCAATCAGGTCTTCCCTAACGGGGCTTTCCGAAACTACTTCTCCTACTTTCACAGCTACTTGGGTTTTCTGATCAAGGCGTTTTTCTTTGTATTTACGGAGTTGACGGGCAATTTTGTCTGCCACTAGGTCAATACTGGCATAAAGATCTTCACTACTTTCTTCCGATCGAATCACTGTGCCATTAGCGTACAGAGTCACTTCTGCTACTTGCTTGGAACTAATGCGGGGATTCCGAGCTACTGATAGATGAACATCAACTTCGGTGGTAATATTTTGAAAGTGACTCACTGCCCTTTCAATTTTTTGATGCACATATTCATTAATAGCATCAGTAATTTCAATATTTTTGCCCTGAATTACCAACTTCATAATTCCTTCACTCCATCTTTAATGATGTTTGATTAGTTTATGTTCTAGCTAGTGATGATGGGTAGTTGAAAGGGATTGCTATTCCCAATTGCGACTATCTGGAATCACTCTTTTACCCTAACACTTTGTAGTATACAAAACATTAAAATTTCATTTCTCTTTAACATAATTTGCAATCAGTGACATTCAATAATAGCAACCAACACAGGTGTATACTAGAAAATTGGGGCATTATTCCCTACGAGATGGCTTGGGAAATCCAGCGATCGCTTCTCCAAGACCGACTTATAGATCCTAACTTGCTAGATATCTTATTACTTCTAGAACACCCCGCCGTTTACACTCTAGGTACAGGCTCCAATCCTAATTTTATTAAATTTGCTCCTGAAGAATATCCCATCTATCGAGTGGAACGAGGCGGGGAAGTTACTTACCATTGTCCCGGACAGTTAGTCGGTTATCCTATTTTTAACCTGCGTCATTACCAGCAAGATTTACATTGGTATCTCCGGCAATTAGAAGAGGTAATTATTCAAGCCTTAACTGAATATGACCTAAAGGGGGAGAGGATAGCAGGTTTGACAGGGGTATGGGTTGAGGGATATAAGGTGGCGGCGATCGGAGTGAAGGTCAAGCGCTGGATTACGATGCATGGTTTCTCTTTAAATGTCTGCCCTGATTTGACTGGCTTTAACCATATTGTTCCCTGTGGCATTAGCGATCGCCCCGTAGGTAGCCTTAGTCAATTTCAGCGCCACATTACCGTAGATCAGGTTAGACTATCTCTCGTAAAAGCTTTTAGTCAAGTATTTGAGGTAGAACTATTCACCCCAGAGGAGAGCATACTCCAAATTCCTATATGACACATATCACACAGTTTATCTCTAAACAAATT
>JANMHD010000507.1:0-2875 GCA_031374985.1 Coleofasciculaceae cyanobacterium OTE_70_metabat_329
GAGAATTCTGACGATCGCTCACCTGCACTGCCCAACCAGACTGATGTAATAACCTAGCAGCAGCAACTCCTGATTTTCCTAAACCAATCACAAGGGCATGGGGCATAACTTAAATAAAAACTTTGGTAGAAACTTAAATGAAAACTTTACCTAGGCAGCGAAACTCATCATTTTTTCCTTGAGACGGTGGGGATCGCCTCGATCGACAATTCTGCCCTGCTCCATCAAAAAAGCTCCATCACAGTAGTCCAACTCTTCTAAACGGTGAGTGACCCACAGAGCCGTAATGCCCCTAGTCTTCACCAAGTTTTGTACTTGGGAAACCAGTTCAATTTGGGTATCTGGATCTAGAAGAGCAGTGGGTTCATCTAGAATTAGTACCGGGCAGTTCCGGGCGATCGCTCCGGCGATGGCAATTCGTTGTTTTTGTCCCCCACTCAGGGCATAGATAGGGCGGCGTTGCAAGGAAAGGAGACTAACAGCTCTGAGAGCATCCTCTACCCGCTGCTTAGTTTCTGCATGGGAAAGTTTTTCTGACACCAACCCAAAAGCCACATCTGCCCCTACCGTAGGCATTACCAGTTGATGGTCAGGGTTTTGAAACACAAAGCCTACAGGTTGCTGAATTTCTAGCTTGCCCGATTGTAAAGGCAGTAAGCCTGCTAAGAGTTTCAACAGGGTTGATTTCCCACTCCCGTTTGCCCCCAACAACATCCAAAATTCTCCCCTAGGGACATCAAAACCACAGGAAGAAAGAACCAATTGTTCATCAGCTGACCAACTAAAGTTTAAATCTCGAATACTAATCGCCGGGGTACTCATGCGGTACTTAAGGTGGGGCTTAGGGGGTAATCATGGATTAAATTAGAGGGTACTATTCCGCCGCAAAAAATCCGGGGGGCTTACCAGAGGCAGCGGAGCCAGATTTTTGGGAGATTTGTACCGCACTAATTTGGTCGCTGAGGATAGCAATTTTCTTTTCTGGTTGACGATCGCAGGTCAACTCCAAAACTTCGCTACTGCCCGATCGCAGGGCGGCCAGAATTTTCTGATAGAGAGCTTCTGCATCTTCAGGGGTTTTGCGTTGTACAGAAAGGGAAACAGGATTAGTCTTGAGGGTCAGGTCAATGGTAAACATACAGTCAATTTTTACAATTTTTAGCTAAATGGTTAACTCAGTAGTTAGCTTTGCTTGCTGATCATAGCTTAATTCGCAACTATCAAGTCAGCTTGACTGAAACCAAGTCGATTTGTCGTACATTTAGGGCGAGATTTTCTGGGCATCTCGAATCGAAGCTAAAGCATTTTCTGCTGCCCGTTTCTCAGCTTCTTTTTTGCCCAAAGCTCTTCCCTCACCGTAGATTTGGGTCTGAACTAAAACCTTGGCTAAATATTCCGGGGCATGATCCAAGCCGCCAATCCGTGTAGTGACATATCTAGGCAAAATAGAATCAAAGTTTGCCTGTACCCATTCTTGAAGGAGGTTCTTGGCATCTACATAGGAATGGTTCAGCGAGTCTGGTGGCAAGGCAGAATTAAATAACTCCTCAATCAGGGGGCGGAGGATTTCCATATTACGATCGCAGTCTAAATAATAAGCTCCTACCAGAGCCTCAAAGGTACTGCTTAATAAATTAGGATTTTTAGAACCCCCATTTTCCCTAGTCCCTTTACCTAAACGGATCCGGTTATCTAGGCCTAGAGCGATCGCAAACTGGGCTAGTTGTTTTTCCTCTACGAGGTTTGCCCGCCGCCTAGTCATGTCTCCTTCTGTCATTTCTGGATAGCGCCGATAGAGGTAATCTCCACTCAAGAAATTTAATAGGGCATCCCCCAAAAATTCTAGGCGCTCGTTATGCATCTCTGGAGGGTTTTCGTTAGCGTAGGAACTATGGGTTAAAGCCTGATTTAATAATTGTAGATTATGAAAGTTAAATAGTTGGTGCATGGCTAATTTAGCTTCTGTAGCAGAAAAGTTAGATAAAAATAAATGACAATTAAATGAAAAATTTATTTGGCTGGATAAGTGTTGCCTTGCTAATTAGTGGGGGAGGAATGGCTTGTCAGAGTAGTCCAGCGTCCCTGGCACCACTAAACACTCTAGTTAGTCAGTGGAGTGTCACAAATATTAGCCAATTATTACAAACTCGTCCCCAAAATACTATGGTCACTCTCCGGGGAAAAGTTCAAGCGATCGCTCCCTTAGTAGGAACCTCTGCCTATCAACTTGAAGATGCCAGTGGCAAAATTTGGGTACTGAGTAATAACTCCAATTTACCCAAGGTTGGTGATATCGTCTTGATCAAGGGACAAACTCGCTATGAATCAATTCTGGTGGCGGGTCAAGATCGAGGAGAGCTATACATTCAAGAGCAGGAAATTCTGGAACGGCAACCCCTCCCCGCCCGTCCTCTAGGCACGAACTTATTACCAGAAAATCGCCCCAGCCCTTGATATCGCAGCATTTGCTCAGAACTTGCCATTATCTTGACCTTACAGCAGATTGCAATTTAGTAAGCTACGATCTTGATCTTCAAGTCTCCCTTTGCTCTAGCATAGCGGCACCTTAGTGCGGAGCTTAAAGCCCTAAAGCCCTCCGGGCATAACAGAAACGGGCATACAAGAAAAGAGAGTTTTTCTATCCACTTATCTGAACACAAATTGCTGTTAAATTATGACTAAACCTACTACTGAAGTGGCGATCGCCATTATTCCTGCTGGTGACAAATTTCTAATGCAATTACGAGATAATATTCCGGGTATTTACTATCCCGGCTCTTGGGGATTTTTTGGGGGACATCTTGATCCCGGTGAAACCCCAGAGGTAACTATTCAAAGGGAATTAATAGAAGAAATAGCCTTTGCAGCCCCGGAA
>JANMHD010000523.1:0-2405 GCA_031374985.1 Coleofasciculaceae cyanobacterium OTE_70_metabat_329
TGATAGATATCCAGATTATTAGGGCTTTGGATCGCTCGATCGCCACGGGTAGCTTTGTCGAGATTAGTACTGCTGGTCGTCAGCAACGCCCCACGATCGAGCAAGTTGTTACAATCCCTATAACTCATGAAACACCAGAGAAGTGTCTGGCGGTTGAAACCGCAGCTATAAGACCAAAGTCCGCCGTCGCGGACTAAGAGAAATCTAGGACTTTCTGCAACGGCTCGACTGAGCGTAGCCGAATGTCTTTAGTCGCCAAGCTACCTTTTCAGACATCCTCTAAGGTGGGCATTGCCCACCCTACTTTAATTATTTTTTAGACTGTCGGCACTTCTTTTAGCTGTGTCTATGTAGACTGATCCCATATCTTTAACTGCATCGGCGGATTGCTCACCAATTCTTTTTAATTTTTCTCCCGGCTTCCCTTCAGTTTCACGAGCTTGTTTGTTCCATTGTCCTGTTGTTTTTGGTCTTTGAGAACCATCTTGGGAGTCGACTTGGTGAATTATTTTGTTATACAGATTAGTTACTGGGTTCCCGGTATCTTGCTTAATATTAGTGGTTAGTAGTACAAAAACTACCAGAATCATAGATACAAATTGCTTTGCTTGTAATCTATTAAGTAGTCTATTAAGCAAAGAAGCGGTCTTGGTAATTGATGCAGTAGTTGCTAGGAAAATGAAATTTAACATAGTAATCTCCCAAAGAAATAAAGCTAGAGTTGTTATTAGTGGTTTGTTTATTGAATGTTGTCATAATCTATTCAATCTAGCCTCTACCTTTTGAATGTTTTAGTATAACTCATACAATTCAAACATTGACATATACATTATTCAGAGAATTTTTTGCAACTTTATTACACTTTATTTCAGAATGAAACAAGTTAATCAAATTAATCAGGAAATCAATCATTAGCCTCACAAGATAGCGATAGAGAGAACTAATTGGAAGAGTTTTTAATTCTCTTGAATTTTAGATGCAGCACATTTTTAGTTCTTAGATGACAGGCAAGGGGTTTAAGCCTCTTGTGACCTAAGAAGAATGTGTACCCATACACCTACAAAATGCTGTATCTAATATATTTAGGATATTAGAAGTTATTAACTCCTTCTGTCCCCGGAGTAATCAAGTATTAGTCATCTTAGAGTTAATAACCCTAGAAAGTGCTAATTAGAAATCTATGATGCTTCGGCAAAAATGGTGCATCATCGCCATTCATAGTTTGATCTTTAGTTTGATCAACACAACTCGAAAACTCTTCAACCTACATATAGCGATCGTAAATCATTTGCTAGATCAAATTGCTTCTAATAAATGATCTCACCCGTCGAAGGTGGGCGAAATTATTCAGGATTGCTATATCAGTATTATCAAAGTCAAAACAAAATCAAGGAGCAAAGATCATGGTTTACTCTTCTTCTAATCGACCTACCGAAACTACTACGGAGACACAGGTTTATCACAATGGGAATGGGAATGGAAATGGATATGGCGATCGATCCCATTGGGGGCCAATTCTTTCCGGCTTAATGGTGGCTATTAGTACTCAACTATTGCTCAGTGCTTTGGGCGCTGCTCTAGGATTTAGTAATATAGCGGGTTCTGAAGCACCCCGGTCAAATTCTGGTGGTGTCGCTCAAGCTGTGGGAGTTTGGAGTGTTATTAGTGTCTTTATCTCGCTGTTTATCGGTGGTTGGTTTACAGCCCGGGCTGCTGGTTCTATAAATAAAAATACTGCGATCCTAAATGGGGTGATTCTCTGGGCGACTACCCTAGCTATAAGCTCTTGGCTCTTGGCTAGTGGGGTTTCTGGTGCTTTCGGGCTAGCAGCTGATAAGGCTGGCGATTATGCTATTAGCCAACAAGCGCAACAAAATGCAGGTACTCTGCCTAATGGGGGGGCTACTATTCCCGGAGTATCTCCAAATGCTTCTCCTAGTCCTGTGCCAAGTTTGACCGCTGAACAAACCCGTGAAACGGCCGCAAATGGAGCTAAGGCTAGTTGGGGATATACTTTTGCTAGTCTTCTAGGATTAGCCGCCGCAGTGATCGGGGCTAATGTGGGCGCTCGTAATGAGAATCGTAACCATAGATCAGATGTTTAAGATATCTCCCTAAGAGGATGTCTGAAAAGGTAGCTTGGCGACTAAAGTCGCAGCTACAGGAGCAAAATCTGGATGGTGCGCAGGTTGCAGAAAGTCCTAGATTTTTCTTAGTCCGCGACGGCGGACTTTGTTCTTATAGCTGCGGTTTCAACCGCCAGATACTTCTCAGACATCCTCTAAATCCTTGGGCTAACGTACTGTTACCCCCAAAAAAAGGGAAACTTTAACTCTGAACCCCCCTTGTTAAGAGGATCCTCCTTGACAAAGGGGGATTTTTTTGAATATTGCTGTATGTCAACG
>JANMHD010000524.1:0-4205 GCA_031374985.1 Coleofasciculaceae cyanobacterium OTE_70_metabat_329
TGGCCTCTTGACCAAAGGCTGCTACTTTTTCTAACTGGTCTCCTGCGGAATTTAATAATAATAAACAGCCTGAAGTAGATTTAATTAATCTTCTAGCTTCTGAGAGAACAAAATTAGCGATCGCCGCAATATCTAAATAAGAACCTAGTTCACTAGACACCCGGTAAAGAAGATTAATTTCTTTATATTTTTCTAAGGTATCTGTAGCTAAAGCTTTTCTTTCAACTTCGGTAGTTACTAAATAATTAAGCAGGGCAGCAATTGTTTGGCTATTATCCCCCACCACCCAACCAAGAATTTCTGAGGCTGATTGAATTGGCAACTTGATTATTGACTCAACAGTTGCCCTACTTATTATAGTTTCTCCTAGTAATAACTTATCTTCATGATCAATAATACTTACCCCACTTGGGATTAGGCGGAGCATTTCTTTTAAGAGGGCAGCATTTTCCTTTCTTGATACAATTCGTTTCAAACTAGTCGTATTAGTACTAGGTCGCAGTATCGCCATTTTTTTGGATCCTATCAGATAATAAAAATAACACTATATTTTTCAATCCATTTTCAAACTGTAAGGCTTGCACTAGTTCATGTTCAGCAGAAATTAAATCATTGACAATGATCATATCTGGTCTTTCTGTTCTGACTTTTTCTAGTAATTCTGGACTGTTATAGGCTTCTGTAACTATGTAGCCTTTCTGTTGGAGTACCTGAGAGAGAGCTTGAATAGTGGATATATTTTCATCTACTACCAAAACCCGTTTTTGAGAGATGCCCTGATCTAATAATTTTTTAACTTCATCTAGTAAGATTTTGCTATCTATAGGTTTAGTTAAATATTTATCGACTCCTAAACTATAACCCCGTTCTTGATCATCTTCCACCGAGAGGATAATAATAGGAATATCCATATATTCTGGATCGCTTTTGAGGATAGCTGAAACATCGAAACCACTAATTTCCGGCATTTTTACATCCAGAATTAAGAGGTCTGGCTTGTGAGCTTTGACTTGAGCGATCGCATCCCGGCCATCCACAGCTTGGCGGACTTCATAACCCTCTCCACTCAACTCCTGTCGCAATAATTCCCGGATACTTGGATCATCATCCACTACTAAAACTGCTTTGACTCGATCAGGCAAATGTTGGTCTTGGCGAGCTACTTGTTCCTTGAGTTTAAGAAGAAATTGTTCTCGATCGATCGTGGTAATTTCTGCCTTAGTTTGAGAAAGCACAGGCAGGGTAAAAGAGAAAGTACTGCCTACTCCTATCCGACCTTCTACCCAAATCCTGCCTCCATGTTGTTCAATAATTTCCTTACAAATGGGCAGCCCCAAACCAGTTCCCTTGGGCTTATCTGTTAGGGTATCCCCCACTTGCTTAAATTTCTCAAATACCTTGGGTTGGTCTGCTTCACTAATTCCCATCCCCGTATCGATAATACTAACGATAACCTCCTCCTGAGTGTGGGTAATTCTACAGGTGATAGAGCCTTGGTCAGTAAATTTAATGGAATTAGAGAGGAGATTAATGGCCACTTGGATTAGCCGGTCTTGATCTCCTAGAGTTTTAGGTGTCCCGCCTTCAAAGTCTCGAATTAACTCTAGATTCTTTTGAGTGAATAACGCAGAGGTAGCTGCAATCCCCCGTTCAACTACATCAACCACTGACATAGGTTCCATCCGCCAATCAGTTTTCCCTGCTTCCATTTTGGCAATATCTAAAACATCATTAATCAAGGAAGTAAGACGTACCCCCTCGGAAACAATAATCTCAATATTTTCACTCACCTGGCTCACTGCTCGCTTCACTTTTTTCTCCTCAGTGTTCACATAGGGCAAAATATTTTCTTCTAATTTCTTTTTGATAATTTTGGCAAATCCTAGTACCGAAGTTAGGGGAGTCCGTAACTCATGGGAGACGGTAGAAATAAAATCGGTCTTCATTCTATCTACTTCCTTCTCTGCCGTAATATCCCGGAACAAAATCACTGTACCGACTAAAACTTTTGCGGCTGATTCGTCCATCAGTTCTTCATCTTCCTTAAGTACAGCCGTAGCTACTGCTTTACCCACTAGGCTCTGGGCAAGAGGAACCTCTATAGTAAAGATTTTGCCGGGGTCATGGTTAGCTTGGGCAATTAGAGTATTAACTTCTTTGCTAAATATTTCTGAGCACATTTCTCCAGTTAAGTCCAGATTCCCTAGGTTAAAGAGTCTAGATAGGGCGGGATTAAAACGAGTGATTGTGCCTTGGGGGTCTGTCACCAATAAGCCATCGGCAATATTATCAATAATCGAACCAAGGTTGGCAAGGGTATCTTGAAGTTCTGCTGTAGCTGACTTGATGCGGATTTCTAGTTGATCCTTGGATTGACTGAGTTGACCGATCATTTGGTTAAAGGCTCTAGCCAATAAGCCAATTTCGTCTTCGGTCAGGATTGGAGCTTGGGATCTGAGGTTGCCGCCAGCAACTTGAATGGCGGTGTCGGCGATCGCCATCAGGGGCTGAGTAATCCGTCTAGACATGAGATAAACTGCCACCAGCAGTACTCCCGCAGAACTTAGCCCAATTAATAGAATATCCCTAGCGAGACGATTAGCCGGTTCAAAAGCCTCTGCTTGGCTCATTTCTGCTAAGAGAGCTAGGTTTTGGTTGGTGAGCCAACGATATACCCCAATCACCGGGACTCCTGCATAGTTGGTGTATAAGCCAATCCCATCTTGCTTGGCGATCGCCGCCTCAATTCCCACACTCTTAATCCCTTCGGGGAACTCCGCTCTGGTCTTCTCCCCAGAAATGAAGATATTTTTCCCCCGTGATTGGGCTACTAAATAAGTTTCGCCACTTTCCCCTAGACCTGTTCTTTCTCTAATCAACTCATCAACTTCCACTAGGTCTAGATTGACCACGATCGCCCCCATAACTACTTCCTGACGATCTACGATCGGGGTGGCAAAGGTAATGGCAGATTTTTCCGTAGCTGGCATCGTATAGAAATTAGGCACGATCGCCTTAGCTCCTTGACGGGTGAAATAGGTAGTAGGTGCGCCTAGGGGCTGGAACTTCCCAAGACGAGACTTATCGGTGGCAAACACCACAAATCCGCCGTTATCAGTCACTAAAAAACTTTGTAAATTTGGTTTGGTTTTAATCAACTCCCCAAAATATCGCTCTAGTCTGGCGTAGGCGGTAATATATTCTGGAGAAGTAGTTTCTTGGGTTAATAAAACTTCAATTTCTTTCTGGATATCGGGCTGCTGACTAATAAACAAAACATCTTGGCGTTGATTTACCACCCATTTCCCCAACTGGTAATCCTTGAGAGAAGTAGCTACAGTCAGGCGATCGCTGACCGATCGCTCTAGGGCAGTTCTGGCTCTGGTGTAGGCAGCAGTGGAAACAATGCTTACTGTTACTACAGAAAGGATAGAAAAATAGCCGACCAATTGCGCCAATAGACTTGTTTTCCAGAATTTCATATACCTCTTTTACCCCCTAATTATTCTATTTCCATTCCAAGAATATTTTCTTGATCTCAGCAATTGCCTTATCTGCTGCCTGTTCTGGAGAAACATTATCTTTGATCACACTCACTAAAGCCCTACCCCAAACCTGCTGGGCTGGAATTTGACTGTAGGCGGGGTTATTAACTAGAGGCAAAGGTCTGGAGGGTTGGCGGTACTGATCTGCTGCTGCGGAGATATGAGGATCATCAGGATTATTCCAAAAAGGTTCAGCTAATTGTTTTTTGAGAACTGGGAAAAATCTACCTTTATTGGCATCTTGAAGAAAGATATTTAAGTTTTCTGGCTTAACTAAGTAATTCAGAAATTTCTTCCCGGCTGCTTGGTTTTTGGAAGCTGAAAATAAAACCACTTGCCGAACACTAGTCAAGTAGATCATTGGCGTTCGATCGGGCTTATTAGGAAATTTGATCGTCACAATTTTATTGAAATAGCGATCACGGGGATTTTTATTGTAAATATTATCTGGTTGTTTCTGACTTAGGGGAATAGAAAGGGTAGGATTTTGGGTCATAACTACCCGCCGACTCAAGAACCCCACATTATTATTTGGATCCCCCCATTCGATCGCTTCTGGAGGATTATATTGATCTTTTTGCAAATCAGCTAAAAACTTCAACGTATCAACTATCCCCTGTTTTGCTTGGGGACTATCAATAATTAATTCACCCTTTTCAT
>JANMHD010000239.1:0-1989 GCA_031374985.1 Coleofasciculaceae cyanobacterium OTE_70_metabat_329
TACAGAGCCGCATCTGCCGCTTGAATAACTGCGCTCCCTGTGGCTCCATGCTGCGGAAAACTTGCCACACCAAGGGAAGCGGTGAGAGTCCCTAAAAGCTGACCATTATGGGAGAGGGGCAGCTCGGCGATCGACTCACAAATTTCCTCGGCTCGGATCTGGGTTGCCTCTAGGGAAGAATTGGGCAAAACTAAAATTATTTCTTCACCGCCATAGCGACAGACCACATCAGAGGCTCGCACCCCATCTTTGAGTAAAGCCCCAACCATTTGTAGTACATAGTCTCCAGCCTCATGCCCGTAGGCATCATTAAAACGCTTGAAATGGTCAATATCAAGCATGATCACACCAATTTGAGATTCCTGCCGTTGCGCCCGTGATAGTTCTTGGATGAAAATTTCTTCTAGATAGCGGCGGTTGAATAGCCCGGTGAGAGGATCCCGGATACTTTGGTGTTGGAGGGTTTCTTGTAAACGGAGATTGGCGATCGCCAGAGCAATTCTTTCGGCCACAGTCCGGGCAAGCTGCTGTTTAGCTGCGGATAAGCTCTTCTCTACTGTTGTATTTAGATAAAATAGTCCTAAAGTTTCCCCCTGGGCAATCAGAGGAATACAAAGAGTACTGGTAATATCTTGATCTGCATGGATATGATTACAACGTAACCCAGCTTGATGATAATCCACAAAATAATTCCGCCCCCGTCGGAGAGCCCAACAATCTTGGGGATGAAATTCTGTTTGAGAATGTAGGAATTCTCCCCAATTAGATAGGAGTTCTACTTGGCTACGAGAAGAATCAGTGATAAAAATCCCCCCATTACAATTGGGAAACAAGGGTTCTACCAAATGACTAATAGCTACACAAGCTTCTTCTACGGTTAGGCACGCCTGGAGAAAATCGCTAAATTCACTCAAAAGCAACATTTCCTGATGACGCTGATTTAACTCATTAATCCGCTCCTCTAGCTCCTGATTAACTTTCTGGATTGCCAGTTTTGATTGTTTTAAGTTGGTAATATCCCGCACCACTACTAATACTTCCTCCTGATTAAGGGAAGCAATGCGAGCCTCTTCGTAGTAGGTTTCTCCCTGATCAATAAATTCATATTCTTGACTTTGGATCTGCCCGGTAGTAATGGCTATTTCGGCTAAATGAATCCGCTCTTGAGCAATCTCCAGGGGCATAATCTGCGTAACATGATTGCCATTAATCCCATCTGGCGGACGTAAACAATGGACCATTCCAGTATTAATCTCGTCCATTTGCATTCCATCCCGCCGCATCCGCACTAAAAAGTCAGGAATCGATTTAATCAACGCTTGATTAGTAGCTTCACTTTGTTTGAGGGCTAAGTCTGCTTGCTTACGATCATTAATGTCAATAAAAGTAATAACAATTTCTTGGATCTGCTGGTGGTCATCAAATTCGGGGAAAGCATTTACTAATACCCATGTATAGGTTTGGTTACCTTGATTACTTTGGTTACTTTGACTAATTCCTAGAATGTAATTCCTGAGAGGCTGTCCCGTTCTCAAAACTTGCTGGACTGGATATTCTGCCCAGGGGATCACGGTGCCGTCTTCATAGATAAAGTGCCAAGCTGGATCGATGGCAGTTTTCCCCAACATTTGATCTTCGGTTAACCCCAACAAATTACAGGCATTAGCATTACAAAAAACAATACTAGTATCGGGGGCATGAACCACAAAACCGGCATGAAGATTATTAATCAGGTGTCGATATTTTTCTTCACTTTTTTGCAAGACGATTTCTGTTTGTTTGCGATCGCTAATATCTTCTGCTACGTAGGAAAACTGGGGACGTTGACTATCGGCAATCCCAATAAAGGAAACTGTCACCAACAACCAATAAATTTCTGTCCCCATTATGTGGGCATACTCAAACTGAACAGGTCGCTGTTGCTCTTGACTGGTGTGGTAATTATGCAGCCATATTTCTATAGAGTCCCTAGTCATGCCCAGTTCGCTT
>JANMHD010000033.1:0-1861 GCA_031374985.1 Coleofasciculaceae cyanobacterium OTE_70_metabat_329
GGGTCTAGCAACACACTTACTCCTGATAGAGGTAGGGGATTGTCTGCTACTCGACTCCTCAGGGTTGGGGGATGGCGGAGAGAAAGAATCAAACTTGTCCCCTCATACCGAAGGCTATAACCCCACTGCTGGGAACTTTTGAGATTAAAAGTATAATCAATCCTTCCCGGAGTGAGCTGCTGCCAATCTAGGCGAGAAATTACTGGGTCATCATCTAGGCGAATGGTATCAGTCTGGGCAGTGGTATTAAATAGGGTGAGGGTGAAAGTTCGATCGCCCTGCTGGACTGCGATCGGCACCGGAGTTTCTAGGGGAAATATCACTTCTGTCGCCCCTGCCACCATCCGAGACCTGACACTGCGAATTAAGGATACCGGTAATCCAGCATTCGGCACTCCTCGTACCTCCCGCGCCCGAATCCAACCCCCATAATCCAAGCGTACCCAATCTCCCTCTCGCCCTGTCACCCTCGCCCTTGTCCCTCTAGGCAGGGGTGTCAACCGGGAGAAATCACTACTAGCACCAGTCCGAGCTGTACCTTCTTCACTAATCACCTCCACCACTGAGAGTAACTCTGGGGAAATAATTTCGATGCTGCCTGATCCGGCTTGGCTCAGGGATTGCCCATTAACATTGAGGCGAAATAAGGGGGTTCCCAGATTTCCGGGGGTATTAGCTACTAAACAGCTTTGATATTGCGATCGCTCCAACCCAGAAACAACAGGCTGATTTTGATTTGTTAACACTGCTGAATTGGGGGGTAGTTGGAGATTCCCAAGGATAGAAGTGAGGGGAATAGTTTGATCTCCTAATTGCACATTCACGCTGGCATTGGGGGGAGCGATCGCCTCCAAACAAATTAATTCCCCCGGTAGGCGGCTAATCGCCCGATTTGGCAACAGAGAATTTTCTCCAAAAGCAAACCCCAAAGGGAGTATAGGCTGGTTAGTAATTCTATTAATCTTAATTTGAATCTGCTGCCCCTGTTGTTGAAGATTAAAAATATTTTCCCCCAAAGTCAAAGGTAAGCTAGGAGCAAAATGCCCTCCGGGACTACGTTGCTCAATTATCTGCCCATTGATAGTTACAGGAAAATCTGGATTGGCAGTACCAATGAAAAAAATGCGATCGGCATCGGTTTCATGGACACGGGGAGGATAAACTACCCGCAGTCCAGATTCAGCATGACCAGGCATAGTTGTAATAGAAATTGCAGAAATTGTAGAAATTAGAGAAGTTAGGAGTAAGGGTGAGAACCAAGCAAATTTATGTTGCATAATAATTAAATTTTTAGGTTTTTTAGTTATATCAATAACTTGGCTAACATCCTGTTGTTTACAGAATAGATTCTAGTAATACTATCAATTTTTATCATCATTATTAATTGAGAAGTACTTATTTCCTGATAACCTTAGCCTAGTGTTATTTCGGGCAAGAGACTTAAGCCCCTTGTTCAATTAGCCAAGCGATCGCCTCAGCAATGTTTTTCACTTTTTCTCCTGGGGGCATGAGAGGGCGTTGTACCATCACGACGGGTAGCCCCAATTCCCGTGCCGCTATAACTTTGCTATAGGTGGCATCACCGCCACTGTTTTTACTGACAATTGCTTGAATGTGATATTTGTGGAGGAGTGATCGTTCCCCAGATAAGGAAAAAGGTCCTCTCTCCAATAGGATTTCACCGGGAGGCACGGGAGTATTTTCTAAGGGAGGATCAATCATCCGTAGCAAAAACCATTGATTTTGGAGATGAGCATAGGTGGTTAGTTCTTGTCTACCAATGGTGAGGAAAATCCGCTGAACTAAATTATGTTTGCCTAAATCTAGCAAAATCTCCGCTGCCATCGCATTACTCATTACT
>JANMHD010000049.1:0-18576 GCA_031374985.1 Coleofasciculaceae cyanobacterium OTE_70_metabat_329
CTCTTTTTTTATAATTTTTTATAACTTTCTAAAATCTTCATGAAACTATACTTAATGCGGCATGGATTGGCGATCGAGCGAGGAACTTTTGGAGAAGATATGGAACGCCCCCTAACCTCTGAGGGGATTAAAAAAACTCAAAGGGTAGTTAAACAATTTCAAGAACTAGGATTGAATTTTGATTTAATTGTCACTAGCCCCTTGGTGAGGGCACAGCAAACTGCCAAAATACTTCACGATCAATACTTGAATTCCCCTTTAGAAGTTTCTGCCCACCTAGCTCCACAAGGTGACTTATTAGAGTTTTTAATTTGGCTTGACCCCTATATAAAACTAGAGGCTAGTTTAATTGCGATCGGACATCAACCGGATTTAGGAAATTGGGCAGAGATGCTAGTCTATGGACAAATTCAAGAGGGAATTATTCTCAAAAAAGCAGGAATTATTGGTTTACAATTACCAGATTTGGGGGAAGCAGTTGCCCATAGCCAGTTGTTTTGGCTCACCTCCCCCAAACTTTTAGTGCCAGAAATTGCTGCAAGTAAAACTAATTAGGCAACAGTGCTAAAGCGAATTTTCAGGTAATCATCCTCCATTTTTGCTCCTGATGGTTTTAGGGCAGCAAGGGATTGGGGCAAGACAAGATTGCGGCGATGGTTACCGATCGTAATATTTAATTCATCACCATTTTTACTTAAATCTACCTTGTCTTTAGTAATCCCCGGCAGGTAGAGTTCTAAACTATAGTGATCATCTTTTTGGACTATTTTAATAGTTTGTTCTTGGTAGTAAACTTGGGCGGGATCTTCATCGCCGGGATAGAGGGTATCTTTTAATCTTTCCAATGCCTCTAAACCGCACATTTCCTCCGAGTAGAGAGGAACTTCCTTAACAGGCAGGGGACTAAAGTTATCATGAATTTCTTGACGGTATTGCTGTTGATTATCTTTCCATTTAGTAAAGAAAGGATCCGTAACTTCCGCAGGCAGAATCCGATTGGCAATTACTAAATCTGTGGCAACATTATATAAACTCAAATAAGCATGGGCACGGAGGGATTCCTTGATCACCATTTTTTCGGGATTGGTGACTAGCCTAACGGAAGTTTGGGTATTATCTGTCAACACTTTTTCTAGAGCTTCAATTTGCTCATAAAACTCGTAGGGAGCATCCATAACTTCTTTGTCGGGAAGGGAAAATCCAGCGATCGGGCGAAATATCGGCTCCACCAAGGGACGCAAAGCCACGGATAATCCTTGAAGAGGCTTATAAAAACGACGCATATACCAACCACCCACTTCCGGTAGGCTAAGTAATCTTAGGGCTGTGCCGGTGGGAGCAGAGTCAATAATTAATACATCAAATTCATTTTCATCGTAGTGGCGCTTCATCCGCACTAGGGCAAAAATTTCATCCATGCCCGGCAGAATTGCCAATTCCTCTGCTTGAACACCGTCTAAACCTCTAGCTTGCAGAACTTGGGTAATGTAGCGTTTGACTGCCCCCCAATTGCCTTCTAGCTCCAAAAGAGCATCCAGTTCGGCTCCCCAAAGGTTAGGGCGTACAAGCTGGGGATCATGACCAAGTTCTAGGTCAAAACTATCAGCTAGGGAGTGGGCAGGATCAGTACTCAAGACTAGAGTTTTGTAGCCTAATTCTGCACAGCGGAGTCCGGTAGCGGCAGCTACAGAGGTTTTACCCACGCCCCCTTTACCAGTCATTAAAATTACACGCATAGTTGGCGATCGCTCTTAGTTAATTTATTAAATTTAAATTGTTTAGATATATTAAGTGTAACGTTTTTCTTGTCGCCAAATCTAGGATGGTTCTTAATTTATAGATAATTTATGCTTAGTTTTTGGAGCTTGATTACTATCTTTGCCCTTAATAAAAGTTCATGTTCAATTGTCTGTAATCAGTTTCAGGGTATGATTCTGAGAAGTGCAAACAGCCCCATATTTTTGTACAGAAAATTCTTGGTTTCTTAACTTAATACGAAACAATAAGCCCATGAAAAGAAAATTATTAGCTCTATTTCTAGCGATCGGGATTTGGCTTTGTGTCACCCCTATTGCTTCTGCCGATGCCGTGGAAACAGTATCTGGCCTCGTCCCTTGTAAAGATTCTCCAGCCTTTGTCAAACGCGCTGCCGCTGCTCGTAACACTACGGCTGATCCCAAATCTGGCGAGAAACGCTTTGCCCGCTACGCCGACAAACTTTGTGGTGAGGCTGATGGTTTGCCCCGCTTGATCGTGGATGGCCGCCTTAGCCATTGGGGAGACTTCCAAATTCCGAGTATTCTCTTCCTTTATATTACTGGTTTTATTGGTTGGGCTGGAAGGGCTTACCTGATCGCTATCCAAGCAGGCAAAAATCCAGAGGAAAAGGAAATTATTATCGATGTGCCTTTGGCAATTAAATCGATCTTGGGTAGTTTACTATGGCCTCTTGCCGCCGTGGGTGAACTCCTTTCTGGCAAACTTACAGTTCCTGATGAAGAGATTACTGTTTCTCCTCGTTAGTATTGTCGCCCGTAATTTAATTTCCGACTAAATCTTGATCTTCCTTAAGATCGATCGAATAAACTTTTATCCTCTTGGAGAGTGTCATGAAAGATTTTGTAACCTATCTATCTACTGCCCCAGTTTTGGGTGTGGTGACAGTTTTTGGTCTTGCTTCTGTGTTGGCAGTAATCAACTATTACTACCCAGATATTTTGTCCCTACCTTTGGGCTAATTAGCTAGCTTTAACCCAATAAAAATTGGGCGGGGAGAGTTATCTTTCCCTGCTTTTTATTTGCCCAATTTAGTTTAGATAAATCTACATGCCATATTCGGCTTGGAGAGCATCATCGTTATTATCAGCAACTGTAGCCACAATCGTTATGGCTCTGGAAATCTCCCCGGCAGACATATCTGCTACACTCCGACTAACTAAAACAACTACTTTACTTTCGGCGATCGCAAACCTTGCTTCTACAGTCTCTTGCCAGTTCATTTCCAAGAGCTTTTTCATCAATTGAGCCTCATTCTTGGCAGGTAGGAACAAGACTACAGACCAGACAGTGAGGGTATCTTCATCAGTCACTCCGCTTAGTTGGACAAACACCTCAGCACTGCCGTACTTAAATTTCCATAGATGTCCATTATTACTTTGATTGACCATGGCCGTATTATCGCTATCTAGGCTATCAATCACCGTTTCAATCACGTCAATATGGTTTACCGGAATAGCATCGATCGCTTCATCAACTGCTGCTTGAGTTAGAGTTTCCATAGTTTCTGGGGCTTGGGTAGTCATACTTAATTAGGGGAAAGATTTTTTTTACAATAGTGCCGATTTTTACTGTTTTTTGCTATTTCAAGGATAACACTGCTAAGAAGTGGTCAGAGCGATCGCCCCAAGATTATCTTGCTTAAGTTTTGCCCCTAAAATTATGCCTAAGGATCCCTAATTATCGACTGGGTGCTGTCCGTAGAAAGGTAGTACGGCTGACCACGGAAATTTGTTGCCATCTTGGGGATCGTAGCTGTAGCCTAACTCACTATGGGCTAAATCTAGGAGACTAGTAACTGTCATACCCAAATTAGGAGGAACATCTAAGCAGATAAATGGGGTTTCTAAACTTTGGAGCTTTTTCTGCCAAGCATCAGGAGTCATCACCGTATCTTTAAGCATGGTTTCCAGAGGGTTTTGGGCATCTTTGATGCATTGATAGATACCTACAAATAGCTGACCACGCTGGGCTGGAGATTGGAGAGCGATAATTTGTCCCGCTTCCCCCGATAGTTTAGCTTGTGTTACCCACCACCAAGCAAAGGCAGCAAAGCTGGAAATTCCTACTAAAGGCAAATTTAACTGCTGGGCTAAGGTTCTGGCAGTTACTATCCCTAGACGAGTTCCCGTAAAACTTCCCGGGCCGATCGCTACCGCCAAGAAACCCAAATCTTGCCAATCTTGGGGAGTCATTATTTCTAGTAATTTCAAGTGTAATTGGTTACCCAACTCATGACCTAAATCCCAAGTTTGATAGCGCTGATCGTTTAGGCTGCGGGTACCGCAATCTCCAGCAAAATTATTTAGAGCCAATCCCAACTGGGGGCTAGTGGTATGGAGAGCTAAACCATATTTGTACATAAGTAGAGAATTGTTTGGCAATATGATCGTGATAATTGTAAGACCCTCACCCTAGCCCTCTCCCATAGGGAGAGGGGACAAGAAAAGGGAACAAAAGATGAGGAAAATTATTCATCGAGCCGATCGAATTAATAAAATTATCCCCGATATCAACCCAAACAAATTGGGCAGCCAACCACCCCAGAAAGGGCTAACCACACCTACTTGAGCCATAGCGCCCGTAATGAAAGCAGAGATGTAATAGGTAAAAATAATTACTACACTAATTCCAAAACTAGTCGCCTTACCAGTTTTTCGGGGTTGAATTCCTAGAGCAGAGCCGACTAGACCAAAAACTAAGCAGATAAAAGGTAGGGCAATTTTTTGTTGAATCCGCACTTGGAGCTTGAGCGCTCGTTGCTCATCCCCACTAGCTTGGGCAATTTGTAGTGCCTCTTGGGATTGGACAATATTCATTTCATCGTAATCTAGCCTTCTGCCTGCAATATCTAGGGGAGTGCGGGGTAATTGTAATTGTTGATTTTTGAATCGGAGAATATTTCGGTAGGAACCATCGGCAGAAACCATATAAATAGTCCCATTGGTGAAATCCCAGAGACCTTCATTAGGATTCCACATAGCAGATTGAGCAGCAATGATTTGGTTTAAGCCCTCTTGAGACCAGTCGAGAATAGTCAGATTTTGCATTTCCTTGCCATTGAAGCGATCGGCATAAAAAAGACGCTTGAGAGTCCGATTTTTTTTCCCATCAGCTTGTTTTACTTCTGTGTATTCCGGGACAAAAATATTCCGTTCTTGGAATAGGGGTCTTTCTTCATTAGCAGCTTTTTCTAAAATCAACGAGGCTTGATAGTTGGCTGCCGGCACCACTGATTCATAAAAAATAAATGTCACCCCAGTTACAATTACACCCATCACTAAAGCTGGTACTACTAAGCGATAGACACTAACTCCACAACTCCGCAAAGCCACAATTTCACTATCACTACTCAGGCGACTATAGGCCATCAACGAAGCCAGTACCATAGACATGGGAAAGGCATAGACAATAAACTGGGGCATTTTTAGGATCAATACCCGCAGAGCTAATTCAATTAATAACCCCGATTCCGCAATCCGCCGTACCAGATCAAAAACCGAACCGATCGCCACTGCCACCGAAGAAAATAATCCCACCCCAAACAAAAAGGGTACTAATAATTCCGTGAGGATATAGCGATCCATGATCGATATCCCTAAGGAAAAATTTGGTAGAGATTTGAATTTCATTATTGAGTAGTAAATATATTTGACTAACAACGATAAATAGCTAATTACTGATAATTGGCAACTGATGCTTCAACAAGTCTTACAGGGAGGCTTTGCCTGCCTTGAGCTTGCCGAAAGGTCGAACTGCTCACCACAAGTAACTGAGTAACTGGGAACTGCTTTATCTCTGGAACTCATTGCCTAGATAGTATTGTCTAACTAGAGGATTATTATAAAGTTCTTCGGCACTACCAGAAGCAAGAATTTGGCCATCCCGCATAATATAGGCTCGATCGGTAATTGCCAAAGTTTCCCGCACATTGTGATCTGTAATCAAAATACCCATTTGTTTTTCTCGTAAACCAGCCACAATTTTTTGAATCTCCGAGACAGCGATCGGGTCAACCCCAGCAAAGGGTTCATCTAAAAGCATAAATTTAGGACCCGACTCCCCCGCTGCCAAAGACCGGGCTAATTCTGTCCGCCGCCGTTCTCCCCCAGAAACTTGATTTCCCTTAATTTTTGCTACTTTTTCGAGGCGAAATTCTTGAAGTAAGAACTGCAACCTTGATCGCCATCTTTCCTTGGGTACTCCAGTTTGTTGCAAGGAAACCATAATATTATCTTGGACACTCAGATTCCGAAAAATACTCGCCTCTTGCGCCAGATAGCCAATCCCTAGGTGCGATCGCTGATTAATAGATAGCTCCGTAATATCCATCTCATCCAGCCATACTTTCCCCTGATTAGGGCGCTCCAACCCCGTGGCAATATAAAACGTCGTAGTCTTCCCTGCCCCGTTAGGACCTAGTAAGCCCACAATTTCTCCCTGAGCTACAGATAAATTTACCCGATTGACGATCGATCGCTTGCCATAGGATTTATGAATATTTTCTAGGACAATTTTCATAGGAGAGGAGGAGGTAAAGAAGGTACAGGGAGGTACAGGAGGTAGAGGGAGGCAAAGAAGATAGTAGTAATTTCTAGTTCTCTTAATTCCTATTTTCTTAATTACAAGATTACTCCAGCTACGGTCGGTGAGTAGATTCTACGGTCAGTGAGCGTAGTCGAACCGAACCGGGGATTTATCTAAATTTTTACTCAGAGGTTGGTCCCTTAAATTCAGGTTTGGGGTTAAAAGGGGTTGTGGCGGCTGGGGCAACGGGAGTAGTAGGGGATTCGGGATCGTTGACTAAGTAGGTGGATTCTACTTGGCGATCGGCTCTAGGAATTGCCAGAAAACGTCCTTCATCAATTAGGTAAGTAATAGTTTCTCCCCGGAGGCTATTCCCATTTTGCAGCACATAAACATTTCCACTCAAAATAATGCGCCGTTCATTACTAAAGTATTGCGCCTGAGCAGCAGTAGCTCGAATCTGTCGAGCAGGATAATCAATCTGGACATTACCCCGAGCGGTGACAACCCCAGTTTGACTATTAGCCTCTTGAATATCCGATCGCACTACCAAGGCCCGGCCGTCTCCCGGTGCTGGGGGTTGGGGTTGAGCTTGGACTAGAAGATCAGGAATAACTAGTGTCCCCACCATAGAAGCAGCAAATAGTGCCAGCCGCCACCATGTCCAAAAATCGGAGCTAAATTTAGAATTTATTTTCTTAGAGTTGACTTTCATAGATTATAAGGTTCCCCAGCCTCTAGGGTTTGAGATACCAATACCGACTCCAAAGTTTTGCTAAAGTTGCCCCTAGCCAAGACTTGTTCCTAATACTCTAATCCACAAATCTGTGGCAGCATCAGCCTTAACTTCGATTCTGTAGCAGAGCTAAATAAATCCTCCAGGTCCTCTACCTTTTCGGCACTACTACTTTGTAGTTCTGGTATCTGTAGTGCTGTCAATTGTAGAGCCTTTAGGAGCATAGTACTCTGCTCCACTAGCTTTGTTACATCTACTCCATAATCAGCGGGGGTATAGTCGAGCAAGCGACGAGTTCCCTCCCCTAAGAGCATCACTGCCCCTCGATAATTCTGGTTTTCTAGGTGATAGCACGCCACAGCTATTTGTAGTACTCCTTGGTAGAATCTTTTTTCTGGCTCGATCGCTTCCATCCACAAAGCCTCTAGGGTATCATGGCATTCATAGAACGCTTGCTGATTAAACTGCTCAACACCCCGCCAAAATTCTGGCGGTAAGCAAGATTGTGTCTCAGTGCTGAGGTAGTCTATCATGCCAAGGTTGCGCGGACTGCTTCTAATTCCGCCATAGGCATTTCCTGTTCTTGCCCTACAAAGTCATTGTCAGGAGTCAAAAATAGCATACAGTGACACTCTTTCCGCTCTCGCATAGGAATACAAGGACAATTCCAGAAAGTTGCCTTCACTTCAGCAGCTTTATCTTCATAATGGCGACAGGGACACAGAGGTGCTCCTAGATCATCTTTGTGCTTAGCTAATCCTTCAATCACCACTGCTGTCACAGAAAGATCCACACAAAAATAAGTTCCTGTACGCTTAGCATAGGTTTCGGCGAAGTTTTTCATTGCCTCTAGGCTTTTATCACTGGCGAGTTTACTAGATTCAGTTGTCGTCATGGTATTTAGAAGGGCTATTATTTATTTCTGAATTTTAACCCAAGGAGGTGACTGTACTCACAGCACTCATCGCCAAAAAGTAACCTAATTATTATCTTCTAAAAATCTAATTCTACTTCTACTAATCTTTGGCTGCGGCTGACGGTGAATGTTCCTACAGTGGGCTGACTATTCAGGAATTGATTAATTTCTTCTACATTACTAAGGCGCTGCCCATTAATAGCTACCAAGCGATCGCCCGAGAACAAACCACTAGCTCCCGCTACAGAATTAGGCTCTACAGAACTAATCACGAAAGTCTGGCGATCGATCCCAATCCCCAAACGGCGGGTAGTTGGGCGACTACTAGAGGGTACTGGGTTAGTTTCTCCCCGGCCGGCCGCTAAATTTCCCGAGGAGGGGCTGGTAGGAGATGGAGAAATACTTAAATCTTGGGGCAGGGCAGCAGAAGTCCCCTCTCCAGTCCTAGCATACTGATTAAGAAAAGTCCGGGCAACATTAATATTCGTCGCAAAACTAATCCCAATATTTCCACCGCCGTTGGGATTGTAGATGGATTTATTTACCCCAATTAATTCTCCTTGGGCATTGAGCAAGGGGCCACCGGAATTGCCCTGATTAATCGCTGCATCGGTTTGAATATCGCCATTGGGAGCAAGGCGGCTAATAATTCCGGTAGTTAGAGTTCCCGTAAAACCAAAGGGAGTACCGATCGCAAATACCTGTTGCCCCACCCGCAGGTTATTAATATTACCAATCCTGACCGTGGGTAAATTATCACGAGTATTCAACTGCACCAAAGCCAAATCACTGCCTTCATCCACAGAAACCACTGTCCCGCCGTAGGTATTGCCATTATTAGCTTGAACTGTGACTTCCTTAGAGCCACGGACTACATGGGCATTCGTTAAAATCAAACCATTGCTGCTAATAATGCTGCCGGAGCCAGAACCTCTAGGCGTGCCAATAGTGACAAAAGCCTGAATTGCCTCGGCATAAACATCAACTCCCGCATCTGGGCGTATTTCTGAGCGGTTATTAGTTCCCATAGTCTGGGCCTGGACAATACCAAGAGAATTGGTTAGAGGGCTGGGGAGTAGAGTCGGTAAGGGAGTGATTAATAGGGAAGAAAATATTGTCAATAACCACAGTTTTGGCTTCATGAGACTATCCTAAATTGGGGAGGGGTGAGTTGCGCGGGCAGAAAAAATTGTTACAGCAAACTACAGCCCTAGGGAGTCTCAGTCAGGATGAACTTGGTTAACAGATATAATCTAATCAACAATAAACTCAATAATATTTAGCAAAGGAAATAGGTTTGAAATGCAGTTTCAGGAAATTATTGATAAATTAGGCGATTTGGCTACCCAGAATAGCCTAGGGTTAGGCATAGAACTAAATCCAGAAATTACGGCAGTAGCAGCGATCGATAGTGCCGATCAAGCCAGCCTCAGCTACATTGAAGGTGGAAAATTTGCCTCTTTAGTCCAAACCACCCAAGCCGGGGCCTTGATTTTACCCCTAGATACTCTTCTCCAACAACAGGCCACAGCCCGGCAAATTCCTTGGATTAGTACCCCAGAACCAAGGTTGTTATTTGCCCAAGCGATCGCCCTTTTCTACCAACCCTACCAACCAGTTCCGGGAATCCATCCTACGGCGGTGATTGATCCCAGCGTTATTTTAGGGGCGGATATCTATATAGGTGCTTATGCAGTCATTCAGGCGGGGGTAATACTAGGTGACCGGGTATGTGTCCATCCCCAGGTAGTGATCTATCCCGGTGTCCGAATTGGCGATCGCACCGTCCTCCACAGTCATTGCACCATTCATGAACGGAGTCAGGTGGGTAATGATTGTGTAATTCATAGTGGAGCAGTAATCGGGGCTGAGGGCTTTGGTTTTGTTCCCATCCCTACAGGCTGGCTGAAGATGCAGCAATCGGGTTATACTATCCTAGAGGATGGGGTAGAGATTGGTTGTAATACTGCTGTCGATCGCCCCGCTGTGGGGGAAACTCGCATTGGCAAGAATACTAAACTAGATAATTTAGTCCAGATTGGTCATGGCTGCCAAATTGAGCAGAACTGTGCCATTGCTTCCCAAGCAGGTCTGGCGGGGGGGGTGAAAGTTGGGAATCGAGTGATTTTGGCTGGGCAGGTAGGAGTTGCTAACCAAGCCGTAATCGGGGATGGAGCGATTGCTACTGCTAAGGCGGGAATCCATAATGATGTAGAACCAGGGGCGATCGTCACGGGTATTCCTGCTCTGCCTCATAAATTGTTCCTCAAAGTCGCAGCGATCCAGCGCAAACTCCCAGAAATTTATCAATCTCTCAAGCAAATTCAAAAGCAACTAAACAATAACTAAACAATAACTAAACATTGTCTTTAAAAATTCCTAAAGGCCTCAGGGAATTTCCCTAGTTCTTCACCATTGCCCTAGTAAAGTGTAAGAGTTAAAGAACACTCACCCACACAAACCCAAAACTAATGTTACTGACTACAAAGAGGAATGCAAGGGGTATAACTAAGATGGATTTACCAAAATCATCTGACTGGGAAAGATTATCCATACCCCTTGAATGGGAAGAGATGCCAACATTTTTAGATGATGAGTCCAGAAATCATGAAATTGATTTAGCTCAAGATATCGATATTAATGAAAATATAGATGATTTTATTGCTTTGATTAGCCACGAATTGCGTACACCTTTAACTTGTATTCGGGGAGCGATCGGACTTTTGCTATCAGGAAAAATTGGCACCATTCCTCAGCAGGGTCAAAGAATGTTAGAAATTGCGTTGAATAATACCGATCGATTAGTCCGCCTGACTAATATGATTGAAAGCAACCCTGAAGCCCAAGCCAAAATTCTGACAACTGAGGATTTAGAAAGATTGCGCCTAGGGAATGATTTGTACTCTGCTGTGGCTTCAGCTCTACATAATGATCGGGTTAATTCAGAAAAGCACAGTTCAAGTGTGCCCCCTAACCAAACTACTAATTTAGAAACTAATCAAGAACTAGCTCTTAACTATCAACCGATTGTTGACTTAGATACCAAGAAAATTACTGGTTTTGAAGCCTTGGCTCGTTGGTATAACCCTAGACTAGGAACTGTTTCCCCAGGGGAATTTATTCCGATCGCTGAAGAAACTGGTTTGATTAATAATTTGGGAATCTGGGTACTCCGCACAGCTTGCAAACAACTCCACCAGTGGCAGCAGCAATTTCCTCAGACCTCTCCTAATCAAGCTCCTCTAACCATGAGTGTTAATGTTTCAGGAATCCAATTAGCAGACCCAGAATTTATCTTCCAAGTCCAAGCAGTTTTAGCTGAATATCCCCTCCTGCCTACTTCTTTGAGATTAGAAATCACAGAAAGTGTATTAATGGAAAATAAAGGAGCTACTCTAGATACCCTTAACCAATTAAAAAGTTTAGGAATTAAATTATATATTGATGACTTTGGGACGGGTTATTCTTCTCTCTCTCGTCTGTACGAATTGCCCCTAGATATTCTCAAAATTGATCAGTCTTTTATTCGGCAACAAAAGTGGGATTTAGTATATACTTTGATGCTTCTAGCTCATAGCCAGAAACTAGGGGTAATTGTAGAAGGAGTGGAAACTCAAGCTCAGTGCGATCGTTTGCATAGTCTTGGTTGTACCAATGTTCAAGGTTATTTATTTTCTAAACCAGTAGATACTACAGCCGCCACTAAATTTTTGATGGAAAAAACAGTTTTTACAGCAACTTAAGAATAGCTACCCAACCTACCAGTTAGATAACTACGCCTAAGCTTTCTCGATTAGTCCGATCGACCCCACACAAAGCATAGGTTCCGGGATTTATTTTGATGCTATTTACAGAACTGGGAATCACTTGGACTAATTGCCAACTGCTACCCTGTTGTTGATACAAAGTCCAGCAGCGAAGATTGCTTAGATTATTTGTCCCGGCTTGCCAAGTCAGAGTATCACCCTGTTTTGTTACCTTGCTGGGCGGGGCAGCGGCAGGAATGTTCAGCCATTCCATCACCGGGGGCAGGGCTAATTGTTGATAGAATCTAATCTTCAGCAAGTCAGAAATACCTTGTTTATTATCCCTCAGAGCTTTCATACTATAAAAAATATTCCCTAAGGAAAGTCGTCTCTCCCAACTCCGGCTCAGGGTAATTTGTCTATCAAACTCTCCTACCTGCCAGACTTTGCCATCTAAACGACTGATATTATTTCCGGCATAAACATGGCGCATTTGGGGGTTTTGATCTAGCCACCAATTGAGGAGAGTCTGATAACTTTGGGCGGGAGCATCCATCAACCAGTAGAGTTGAGGGGCAATATAATCAATCCAACCCTGAGCTAGCCATTTCTTGGGGTCAGCATAAAGCTGATCGTACTGATCTAAACCTTTAATGCCCGGTGGTTGATCGGGGCGATAGATGCCAAAGGGAGAAATACCAAATTTGACGTAGGGCTTCACGGCTTTGATACCTTGTTGGAGACGCTGCACCATTTGATTGACATTTTCCCGGCGCCAATCATTTAGACTCAAATTCCCTCCGGCTTGCCGATAAGCATTGTAGGTAGCCCGATCGGGAAACTCTTGACCAGCCACAGGATAGGGATAAAAATAATCATCTAAGTGCACCCCATCCACATCGTAGCGGCGGACTACATCAGTAATCACATTAAAGGTTAAATCCTGAACCACTTTCTTGCCGGGATCCATCCACAAAAGATTTCCGTGGCGATAGACACAATCAGGATTGGTAACGCTGATATGATTCCCTGCTTGGGGAATGGGGGTACTGCGACTTCTAGCCCGGTAGGGATTAAACCAAGCATGGATTTCTAAACCCCGTTTCCGGCACTCAGCGATCGCAAAGGCCAAAGGATCGTAGCCCGGAGATTGCCCTTGATTCCCTGTCAGCCAAACACTCCAAGGTTCCAAACTAGAAGCATACAGAGCATCCCCTTCGATGCGGACTTGAAGAATCACTGCGTTAAAATTTAGGGACTGGAGGCGATCGAGCAAGCCGATTATTTCTGCCTGTTGCTGGGCAGCAGATAACCCAGTCTGAGAGGGAAAATCAATATTCCACACCGCTGCAATCCATGCTCCCCGAAACTCCCGGCGGTGGCTGACTTTGATAGTTTGCACAGGCGGTGGGAAGGTCTGACCGGGACGGACTAGGTAGGGCGAATCCAAGACCAGGGCTTGCCCCAAGTAGACCAATACTTGATAGAGAATAGCGGCAACTTCTCCACGGGTGGCATTTTTCTGGGGTTGCAATAATTGGAGATTAGGATAATTCACCACCATCCCGGCTTGGGTAGCTAGGGACACGGGGTTTCTAGCCCACGTAGGAATTAAATTAGCATCACTATAAATCTGATCTAATACTAGGCTAGGGCTAAGACTACTAGCAAGGGCAAGACCGCTGCCTAGGGCTAACCATACTTCCAAACGAGTGATATTCCCTTGGGGACGAAACACATTCCCCGGATAGCCAGAGAGAAACTGCATCTCAAAGGCGGATTGGATTGCTGGAGCAGCCCAATGACTTATGGCGACATCATTAAAAGGTGTATAGGGACGACGGCGGGGCTGGTTAAAGGCTTTTTGAATTGTTGTGGCAAATTCTGCCCGTGTCATGGAGCGATCGGGCTGAAAGGTACGATCGGGAAACCCAGTGAAGATACTTTTTCTAACTAATTCCTCAATGAAAGTTCTTGCCCAATGGTTTTGCAGATCAGTGAGGATAGGGTTATTGCTAGTCATGGTGCTTATATGTAAATTAGCATCTATGACCCTCACCCTAGCCCTCTCCCAGAACGGGAGAGGGGACAAGAAAAATTTATCTTATTCCCCTTCGCCCCTTGTAGGAGAAGGTGCCGCCAAGCGGATGAGGGGTATTTTTAGCGTTTCAGAGCAAGGGTCAGTCCATCAGAAATAGGGAGTAAACTAAGACTGATACGCTCATCTTGATGTAATTTAGCATTTAATGCCCTAATTGCCTTGGTATCTTCATCTTGGACTTCAGGATTTGCCACACTGCCGCCCCAAAGAACATTATCAATAATAATTAATCCCCCCGATCGTACCAGTTCTAGCGATCGCTCATAGTACCCGTCATAGTTTCGCTTATCGGCATCAATAAAAGCAAAATCAAAAGTCCCCGCTTCCCCGTTGGCAATTAAGTTATCTAGGGTTCCTAAAGCCGGAGCAAGGCGGAGATCAATTTTTTCTGCTACCCCTGCCTGTTGCCAATAGCGTTGAGCGATCGCTGCATGGTGAGCGCTGATATCACAGGCAATAATTTTGCCCTCCGGGGGCAGAGCTAAGGCAACTACTAGGGAACTATAACCCGTGAATACTCCTACTTCGAGGGTTTTCTTTGCCCCCATTAACTGGACTAATAATGCCATAAACGCCCCTTGGTCAGGGGAAATTTGCATCATGCCGCCTGTCAGAGGCGCTGTTTCTGCCCGTAATTGTTGTAATAGCTCTGGCTCCCGGAGAGAAACCGAGAGGATATATTCGTAGAGGCAATCGGTCAAATTAAGGGTCTTCATAGTTCTATTGGTAATAACTCTTGAAGATGGAACTTGAGCTTGGAGCTAAACTCAGCCCGATCGCCAAATTCTTCCGTCCGCACAGGTTTTCTCTCTGGGTCAATAGTCCAGCCATAATCACTACTCAGGCGAATTTTATCCTGCCAGTCAGAAATAGATACTACCAAGGGTTTACCTTGGGGGGTTCCCCCCGTTACTTGAAAAACGTAGTTAAAACTATTTTGGTGTCCGGGGGCCACAGTAGAAGGCTGACCAAATTTTGTCTGGAGGAGCGATCGTAACTGCTCCACCAATCCCGGCTTCTCGATCTCCTCTAGGGTTTTTACCCCCAAGGTTAGGGCAAAATAAAAATTTTCTACCGGGACAAAAACTAATTCCATAATTATTTACCCATCCCCAATTGTTGAGCTTTTTGGTAGACCTTGCCTTCCGTGAGCAGGGAAGGAGCGATCGCCACTTCTACCAGTTGCATTTCCTTGATATCTTTTGCCCCCAAAGTTCCCATACTAGTTTTCAAAGCCCCCAAGAAATTATGGGTTCCATCATCCAACACTGCTGGCCCCCGAAGAATCTGTTCTAAAGTTCCTGTAGTCCCAACTTTGATTCGAGTTCCCCTAGGTAATACTGGGCTAGGAGTCGCCATCCCCCAGTGAAAGCCCCGCCCCGGAGCCTCTTTCGCCCTAGCAAAAGGGGAACCAATCATCACGCCATCAGCACCACAGGCAATACATTTACAAATATCTCCCCCAGTCACCAAACCCCCATCGGCAATAATTGGTACATATTTCCCAGTTTCTCGGAAATAATCATCCCGTGCCGCCGCACAATCTGCCACGGCTGTGGCTTGAGGAACCCCAATTCCTAACACTCCTCTAGAAGTACAGGCCGCTCCAGGGCCAATACCCACCAAAACGCCAGCGGCTCCTACCTGCATCAGACTCAAGGCCACTTCGTAGGTAACACAATTTCCGAGCATCACGGGAATAGGCATACTCTGGCAAAATTCTGCCAAATCTAACGGCGTAATATTGTCTGGGGATAAATGATTAGTCGAGACTACAGTTGCTTGAACAAATACTAGATCTGCCCCAGCTTCAGCGATCGCTTTTCCATACTTCACTGCTCCCGCTGGAGTGGCACTTACCGCAGCTATTCCCCCTTGGGCTTTGATTTCTTGGATTCTTTTAGTAATTAATTCTGGCTGCACTGGTACAGAATAAAGCTCCTGCATCAGGGTAACAAATTCTGTTGTACCAACGGAGGTAATCTTCTCTAAGATCGGCTCTGGATCTGCATAGCGAGTTTGGATGCCTTCTAGATTAATCACTCCTAAAGCTCCCAATTGGGATAACTGCACCGCCATATTGACATCAATCACCCCATCCATTGCACTGGCAATAATAGGAATTTCTCTAGTAATCCCGCCGATCTGCCAACTGGTATCTGCCAAACTGGGGTCTAAGGTTTTATTCCCCGGTACTAGGGCAATCTCATCAATGCCGTAGGCACGGCGTGCCTGCTTACCCCGCCCAATTTGAATATTCATAGATTGAACTAATTTTTTTTATAAAGTTTAAGTGAACCTAATATTATCAGTTATTAGTTATCAGTTGTCAGCTAGAAGCAGGAGACGAGTCTTTGAAGTTGCCTAAAACTACCTGAGTTTTACGAGGAAGAAGGAGGATAAACACGGTATACAGGATTCTTAGATGGCAGGAGATATAGGAGCGTCAAGCCTGTTGCTAGGATCAATCCAAAAACTGGTTGAAAAAACGAAGTGATTAAAGCAATTAGGTGCATGGCACAGGAGACAATATATTGCCGGGTAAGATAGCGGGTGAAAGATGGGTCTAATTTGGGATCAATGAGACGACCATGGGAGCTGGCATATAACCATATTAATAACCAAGCAGCCGAGGGCAGAAGCAAGCCAAAGGCATAAAAGGCAACGGCTGTCTGCTGTCTATCCACATCACTCAGATGAGAACCTAGTACAGCGGTGGGAAATGGCAGGAAGGCAATACACATCAAAAATAATACATTTAACAAACTAAAAATATGATTAGTTTGCCGATAAAACCTAAAAATATAGTGATGGTTGACCCAATAGCTACCAATCATGGCAAAGCTAAGAATATAGGCAAAAAAGGAGGGGATTAAATTTACTAGGTCTTTGGCTAGGGTACCAGTGGCAGTGCTGCCATGCTCTGGGAGCCGAATCTCTAGAACTAGCAGCGTGATGGCGATCGCAAACACTCCATCACTAAAAGCCTCAATTCTTTGAGTTGTTAGATTATCATCTATGTTCATAATTTTTATAACCAGCCTTCATGACATGGGCTTCAAGAAGTTTTCTTGACCGATCGCTGTTGTAGAGTTCGACTGACAGTAGTGGCTTCTCGTTCCCGCTGTAATTGTTGCTTACCATTCCGAATTACCCGTGTCATATCGGCTAGTTGCTGCTCGATATTGCCTAAAACACTTTCGGCATATTCTTGGGCATCCTCCTCCATGGCTTCACATTCTACTAATACAGATTCCCGCCACTTTTCTAATTCCTGCTTGGCTTGAAGTTTTTGTTGCTCTATTTCAGTATAGGCATCTTCTTCTATGGCTTCACACTCTAACTGTACCTGTTGACGAATTTGCCTAGCTTCCATCTGGGCCTGTTGGACTAAGCCCATTTCATCTAAAATATCTTCAGCTTTGAGTTGGGCAGCAGCAATTATTTCTTGGGCATAGTCCTCAGCTTGGAGTAAAATTTCTTCCCGCTGCCGGATAATTTCTTGGGCTTCAGCAAAGGCCTCAGGTAGGTTGAGACGTACTAGATTAAGCTGGGCTAATACTTGTTCCTCGTCAATCAAGGTTAAACGAGTCAGGGGGATATGCAGACTGTCAAAAATAATTTCTTCAATCCGGTTGAGCTCCCGCTGGATATCAATCCTAGCCCTAGTGTCATTCTCCCGGTAATTTACATCACTGGGAGGTTCACTATTGCTGGGGCGATCGTTCTCTAGGCGGGATGGGTCTTGGCGTAACATTGGTAAATCTCGTGAGCAATATGGGGGGGGACTAGGTGTTCAACAGCACCACCAAATCTGGCGATCTCTTTAACTACACTACTACTAAGAAAACTATACTCGTTAGAAGTTGCTAAAAAGACAGTTTCTACCTCATTCCATAGAGTTTGATTAGTATGAGACATTTGTAGCTCTTTTTCAAAATCAGATAATACCCGTAGACCCCGTAAAAGGACTTGAGCATCATTTAGCTTGGCATATTCTACTGTTAAACCAGCAAAACTATCAACTTTCACATTGCTTAAGTGCTGGGTACAGCGGCGAATTTGGTCTAAACGCTCTTGGACAGTAAATAAGGGAGCTTTTTGGGGGTTGCGTAATACAGCCACAATTACTTGGTCAAACAACCGACTGCCCCGATTAATAATATCAAGATGACCAAAAGTAATGGGGTCGAAGCTACCGGGATAAAGGGCAATCACAAAAATATACTCAATTTAATTGTTTATTAGTTCTTTAACTGCACAATGCCAAAGGTAAATGATCCAGAATCTAGAATATCTAGACTATAGATAATTGAAATTATACCTACAATTGCACAGGGCTAAATAACTTTAAAAACTCTAGGAGGGATTTAGTTAATTTTAGCCTGATGTTGATTTTAAGATTTTAATTTTCTCAAGGGTCAAATTTCCAGTCCCTTAGGGCATTAGCATTGATAAAGAAGTTGAGTTTGATATCCCACCGCTTGCGGTGGGATCGTTAATTTAGATTGGTTCTTCGGCGGTCATTTTTTTGCTGGGGACTGAACCCCGTCGGCCGACTGCGTGGGATTTTTCTAGAAAATTCCGAAGATGTTGAGTTTTTCCTGTATTGGGCAAAAAGTCTAATTGGTTGATCGCTTCCCGGATGGTGTTGCCCGATCGATACAAGAGGCGAAAGGCCTTTTTAAGTTGGGAAATTTCTTCCCGATCGATCCCTGCCCTTTTTAAGCCCACAAAATTGAGCGATCGGACCAAAGCAGGGTTGCCTTCTACC
>JANMHD010000060.1:0-39023 GCA_031374985.1 Coleofasciculaceae cyanobacterium OTE_70_metabat_329
AATTTTGAAGCCGTCAAGGGTGATCGCTTGGATTACTTTCTGGCGAATATCATAGCTGTAGGGTTTAGGCATCGTTAATGTCACTGTTTACGCTCAATTTATCCTCTACTTTACACCATAACCCCCTTGGCACTTGCTATATTTCCTCAAGGTCAAGACGGGCTAGAATGATAGTCATTGCTCAGATTGCTTAAATTTCAATACTTTTAGCTTATACATCTGAGCCTTTCTTTGACCTATTTTTTCCATCGAACTCACGTTATATCAATAAAAAAGAGGGCTTAGTAACCCCCTTCCTTGCTAAATTCTAGCGCTTAAATCTTAGATTTTGAGTTGCCAAATTTCAGAATCAGGCTAATACTTACGCATCATCCTCAAATTCATCATCATACTCATCATCCTCATCATCCTCATACTCACCATCATCTTCTAAGTCAACCTCTAATACCGCTGGACTATTAGGAGTCATGCCGAGAGTAAGCCTTTCTTCTAGACTGTAAGCCCTGGCAGTGCGATCGTCCAAAACCATATCTACCAGAGAATCATCCCCTGTTAGGTCTGCGGCAATCCCTATATCTCCATAGTTAAAGTTGTCACTACTACTAGAGAGGTCAATGGGGTCTACACTGTGGAGCAGGGGTTCTTCATAAGCGTTGTATCCTGTTCCCGCCGGAATCAAGCGGCCAATGATCACATTTTCCTTCAAGCCCCGGAGCCAATCAGATTTACCCTCGATCGCTGCCTCGGTTAGTACCCGGGTAGTTTCTTGGAAACTTGCCGCTGAGATAAAGCTATCGGTATTAAGAGAAGCTTTGGTAATCCCCAACAAAACTGGAGTGTACTGGGCTGGCGCACCTCCAGTTATGGCCATAGCTTCATTCACCTGCTCAATCTGCCGGAGTTCCACCAACTCTCCCGGTAGCATGGTGGTGTCACCCCCATCTTCTACCCGGACTTTATTGGTCATCTGCCGCACAATGACTTCAATGTGTTTATCAGAAATTTCTACCCCTTGAGATTGGTACACCGATTGCACTTCATTGACTAGGAATTCCTGAGCTTTTTGCAGTCCTACCAAGGCAGATTCATAAATCCCTTCTGTCTCTCTAGTGAGGTTAAAGAAGACTTCAAGAATTTCGTGGGGATTAGACAAACCATCAGTCAAAGGTTCCCCAGTAATTACTTTCTGACCATCGGATACTAAGGAATTTTGACCGGGAGAAAGAGGATAATCAGAGATTGTCCCATCTACCTCAATTACCTTAATATCTACGGTTTCATCCTGCTCATAGACTACCTGAGCTTCCCCTGGCCTCCGGGCTAATACCGCAGCTTCCTTGGGTTTTCTCCCTTCCAGAAGTTCTTCGATTCTAGGCAGACCTTGGATAATATCTCCGGTCTTCGATCGCTCAAATACCAAGAGGACTAAATTATCACCCCGCTGCACTAGATCTCCCTGATCGATTTGCAGAATTGCCCCGGCAGAAACCCGGTAAGGCCGAGCTAGGCGGAGGGTAATAATTTGGGGAGTAATATCTACTACCTGGCCCGATTGTTGGGCGATCACATCACTAGTTAACTTAGTTCCAGCTACTACCAAACTACCTACTTTGACTTGAGCTGTACCAGTTACAGGAATTGTAAAACTATCGTTCTCTCTCATGATCAGAACTCGACGGGTTGCCTCAGAATCGGCTTTAATTCCTCGGACTTCCCCAGATTGATGGCACTGAATTTCAGTCCGAGCCACCACTGCTCCGGGAGGAATTTTATCCCCATCTTGCACCAATAAGCGAGTTTGAGTAGAGCCACCCAAGGGATCAGCACTGCTATCTCGACGCAATACTAAGGATTCCAGAATAACCAACTGCAAGCGCTTCACTGCTGTATCCCCAGGGGTGGGAACCAGTTCAATATCAGCACTAAGCTGGGTTGCTGCCACATGTTCGTGGGTACGCTCTTGGCTCATTTCTAAGACTAGTTGAGTCCGCAATAAGTCTACCCCATGCACAGATTTCACCCGTTCTCCATCCTTAAAGGCAATGCGTTGGACTGCTCTGAGTTCGATATCGATCGCCCCAGAAGCATTAACCGAGGCTTGGGAAGGCACATTCGGCTCATCTGCTACGGCATATTCCACCACTGGGCGGAGTAGCATGGCTCCTCCCTCTGGAGTTTCCACGTATTCGCAATAGCGCATTTCTTCTAAGATACCTCCGGGGGTTTCTGTGCCCGGATAAAAGATTTGCCCTTCAGGTTTTTGACTAGGATCGGGAAAGTCATCCATCAGATGCAATTCTCCCGGCTTGACTACAATCTCCCGGAGAATATCGTTTTTCTGGACTACTTCCACAATGCCAGAGCTTTGGCAGAAGATATCCTTAACAACTTCTGTGCCAGCTTCCACATACTGCCCTTCTTCTACTAAGAGGAGGGAAATATCTTTGTTGACCTCATGGCACTCTTCTGGAACCCAGAGGATAGTCCCGCCCTTGATCACTTCGTAGCCCTGTTTGGCTTTGTTACGTTTGCTGACATCAATGCCTGCATATTTAACAATCCCTCCGGTATGGGTACGGTAGCGATCGTCAATCAACTCTGCCACTACTTGTCCACTCTGGACTTTGGTTCCCGGTGCTGCCTTCAGCAGAAAGCGTTGACTGCCGATCGTATGAATGATGTATTGATCTGCTGTACCCGTACTTTCGGTAAATACAGAGGCTTGGTCTAAAAGCACCGAAGCAGTAATAATCTCTATCTCCCGCTGCCCAGATTGATGACGTACAGTCCCGCCATTAATGGAGATTAATTTAGTTTCTGCCAAGATACTTCCAGTAGTTACTTCGTCACCATTTTTAACTACTACCTCTGCTGTGGGGGGTAAGTTGTATACTTCCCCGGCTAAAATCCAGAGCAAGCCGCCCCGTTGAGCAGTACGGGTGGTATTTCCTTGGCGATCGGTCTTTTCTTCGGGGACTAGATCTGCAAAGACTACTTCCCCGGCCAAGGCTGAGGCCACATCTTTGACGGCTCTTTCTGTGGAACGGCGAGATTTAGTTTGAGTCACCTCGGCTAATAATTGCCCCGCCACCACCTGCTGACCATCCAAGACTAGGAGAAGGGAGCCGGGGGTAATACTAATGGGTTGAGCTAACTGTTTGCCACTCAGAGGCACGATTAAAATATCTCCAGCAACTTCTACCTGTTCCCTTTCATCCCCGTGACGAGTTCTTACACCCCTAGTTCTGAGGCTGTCAGAAAATTTAACTGTACCGGGAAACTCGGCCAATACTTGCCGATCGACCTCTCCGGTAAACACCCCGCCCGTGTGGAATGTCCGCATGGTTAGCTGAGTTCCCGGCTCTCCAATAGATTGAGCCGCAATAATCCCCACAGCTTCTCCCATGTCTACCATTTTTCCGTGGGCCAAGCTCCAACCATAGCAATGCTGACACACAGAGCGGGAGGCTTCACAGGTGAGGGGCGATCGCAACACCACGGAATCTACTGCTGCGCCAATTACTTGGGCTAGATCATCATTAATAGGCTGGTTGCGCTTGGCCACTACTTCTTTAGTTGTGGGATCAATCACATCTTCCGCCAGAACTCTACCTAAAAGGCGATCGGCGAGGGGAATGAGGACGCGATCGCCATCTCGCATCGGCCGCACCAATAAACCACGAGTAGTTCCACAGTCAACTTCTCGAATGATTACATCTTGAGATACATCTACTAATCGACGAGTCAGGTAGCCAGAGTCAGCAGTTCTCAACGCCGTATCTACCAGACCTTTTCTTGCCCCATAGGAAGAAATAATATACTCCGTCACCGTCAAACCTTCCCGGAAGTTGGTCTTAATGGGCAAGTCAATAATTTCCCCCTGAGGATTGGCCATCAAACCCCGCATCCCTACCAACTGACGAACTTGGGAGATATTTCCCCGCGCTCCCGAGAAAGCCATCATATACACCGAGTTCAGAGGATCTGTGGCTTTGAAGTTCTTCACCACTTCATCCTTAAGAGACTCAGAAGTACTATTCCAAGTATCAATTACTTTTTGGAACCGTTCTACTTCTGTAATCTCCCCCCGAGAAAAACGGTCTTCCGTATCTCGAATTTTGTCCTCTGCCTCTTCAAGCATCTGCCGCTTAATGGGTGGTACTTGTAAGTCATTAACACTAATAGAAATCCCCGCCCTAGTAGCAAATTTGAAGCCTAGGTCTTTTAGTTTGTCTGCTAGTTGGGATGCTCTAGCACTGCCATAGTTCGTGAAAGCCCAAAATACCAGCTTTCTTAGCTGTCCCTTATCTACAATCCGGTTGTAAAAAGTTGGTTCTTTACTCATGATGTGGTGGTTTGATGTGGTGGTTAATCTGTTAAGAGGAGGTATAGGAAGATACAGGGAGGTAAGGGGAGGTACAGGAAGGCAGAAAATAAGAATGAAGACTTGGAATATTTGAGAAAGGTATAAAAGAGAATTAGCTGGAATAATAGCAAAAGCAGTTTGTTTGCTATTATTCCTTTACCTCCTCTACCTCCTCTGCCTCCTTCTAGCTAATCAAAGCCTCAGTAATAGTTTGGTTATAAATAATTCGCCCCGGTGTAGTACGGACAAATTGGGAGATGAGATTTCCCTCGGCATCTTCCCGGACTCGCCGTTCTCGGTAGAGCTTAGTCACCGTGCCATCTTCATTGTCTTTTCTCTCTAAAACTTGCTCATCTGGTTTCTCAGTCCGAATAGTTCCTTGGTACCTAACCCAAACGTAGGCATGGAGGTCTACTTCCCTTTGTTCATAGGCCCGGACGACATCTTCTAGATTGCTGAAATGGACTCCAGCACCTTTGGTGGCATCACGATTTTCCGCCGTTAGGTAGTAGCAACCCAGTACCATATCTTGGCTGGGATGGACAATGGGTTTGCCGGTAGCAGGAGAAAGGACATTATTAGATGCCAGCATCAACATGCGTGCCTCTGCCTGAGCTTCGATCGATAGGGGGACATGGACAGCCATTTGATCGCCATCAAAGTCAGCATTAAAGGCCTGACAAACTAGGGGATGGAGTTGGATTGCCCTGCCTTCTACTAACAAGGGTTCAAAAGCTTGAATCCCCAATCTATGCAAAGTGGGTGCTCGGTTTAGCAGGACGGGATGCCCAGTGATCACTTCTTCCAAGACTTCTAAGACCTCTGGATGATTGCGTTGAATCATCTTTTTGGCAGCCTTGATGTTATTAACTAGACCCCGGCTGATCAAGCGGTGAATCACAAAGGGTTGGAAGAGTTCGATCGCCATTTCCCGTGGTAAGCCACACTGGTGAATTTTTAGGTTCGGACCAACTACAATGACCGATCGTCCAGAGTAATCTACCCGTTTCCCTAATAAGTTCTGCCGGAACCGCCCTTGTTTCCCTTCGATAATATCTGAGAGAGATTTTAGAGGACGATTATTCGCACCCACTACAGTTCTGCCCCGGCGACCATTATCAATCAAGGCATCCACGGCTTCTTGAAGCATCCGTTTCTCGTTACGGACAATGATTTCTGGAGCCATAATTTCCTGTAACCGAGCCAGGCGATTGTTCCGGTTAATTACCCGGCGGTACAAATCATTCAGGTCAGAGGTGGCAAACCGTCCCCCATCTAGCTGCACCATCGGCCGCAGGTCAGGGGGAATTACAGGAACCACCGAAAGAATCATCCATTCTGGCTTGGAACCCGTAGCAACAAAGTTATCAATTACCCGGAGGCGCTTAATTAGCTTGGCTTTCTTCTGTCCCTTAGCCCCAAGAATTTCTTCCCGGAGTTTTTCTGCTTCTGCTTCTAGTTTCAGGTCTTGCAATAGGCGCTCGATCGCTTCTGCACCTATGCCTACTTCTACTCCTTCCATCGTAGAATCTTCACTGTAGATTTGCTCTTCAGTTTCTAACCACTGGTCTTCTGTCAGGAGTTGCTTGTAGGTAAGATTCTCGGCATTGCCGGGATCTAAAACTACGTAGGAATTGAAATATACAATCTGCTCCACATCTCGGAGGGGCATATCTAGCAAAATACTTAGATAGCTCGGAATTCCCTTGAGATACCAAACATGAGATACAGGAGCAGCCAATTTGATGAAGCCCATGCGATGGCGCCGGACACGGGATTCCGTCACTTCCACCCCACAGCGCTCACAGACAATACCCCGATGGCGTACTCGC
Organism: Coleofasciculaceae cyanobacterium OTE_70_metabat_329; assembly: GCA_031374985.1. GTDB lineage: Bacteria > Cyanobacteriota > Cyanobacteriia > Cyanobacteriales > JAAUUE01 > JAAUUE01. Next base: position 6,199 of record JANMHD010000060.1, read on the forward strand.
TTGTACTTGCCACAGTGGCATTCCCAATCCTTGGCTGGTCCAAAAATACGCTCACAGAACAAGCCATCCATTTCTGGCTTCAAAGTCCGATAGTTAATCGTTTCTGGCTTAGTTACTTCTCCTACCAATTGACCGTTAGGGAGAGTCCGTTCGCCCCATTGGCGAATCCGTTCTGGGGAAGCGATACCAATTTTTACGTAGTCAAAGCGCTGTTCTAGCTGGTTTCTCATACTTGGTTGGGGATGATGATGAATAAGGGAGTAAGAGGAGGTAAGGGGAGGTAAGGGGAGGTAAGGGGAGGTACAGGGAGACACAAGATTGATTAAGGTTTTTGTTCAGTTAGAAGACTGCATCCTAATTCTGAATTAACTAGACCCAATATTCTCAATCAAGTGCATTTTCTAACTCCTGTACCTCCTCTACCTCCTTCCCTTACGCTTCTTCTTCTTCAAACTCCGATCGAGACAGAGATTCATAAGTAGGGCGGGAGGGGGCGCGGCGGTATTCGCCATCAGCCATGAGGTCAATTTCCACTTCCCTTGATTCCCCATCTTCGCCTTGTTCTATTTTATGGACGGCAATATCCAAGCCTAAGGATTGGAGTTCTCGCATCAATACCTTGAAGGATTCTGGTGTGCCGGGACGGGGAATGGGCTTACCCTTGACGATCGCATTTAACGCTTCATTACGTCCCTGCATATCATCGGACTTCACCGTTAGGAGTTCTTGGAGAATATAAGCAGCACCAAAGGCTTCGAGTGCCCAGACCTCCATTTCTCCAAATCTTTGACCCCCCTGTTGGGCTTTGCCTCCCAAGGGTTGCTGTGTCACCAAAGAGTAAGGTCCTGTAGAACGAGCGTGGATCTTGTCATCTACTAGGTGGACTAGTTTCAGCATATAGGCCACCCCGACGGTGATGGGGCGATCGAAGGCTTCTCCAGTTCTGCCATCATAGACTTTAATCTTGCCGGGTTGCTCTGGATCAAACATCCATTCTTTCCCTTCTTCCTTGGATGCTTGGTCTAATTTTCCATGCACTGTCAAGCGAGATGATTCTTCCCCATACATTTCATCAAAAGGAATCATCTTAAATCGCTTATCTAAATGGTGTCCTGCCCAACCCAAGAGACACTCAAACACCTGTCCCACGTTCATCCGACTAGGTACGCCCAAGGGATTAAGGACAATATCGAGGGGAGTGCCATCGGGCAAGTAGGGCATATCTTCCGCTGGGAGAATCCGGGAGATAATCCCTTTATTCCCATGCCTTCCCGCCATTTTATCTCCCACTTGGATTTTGCGTTTTTGAGCTACATAAACCCGGACGACCATATTTGCCCCCGGTGGTAGTTCATCCCCTTGCTCACGGGTAAACAACCGTACATCTACAACCCGACCTTTTTCCCCGTTGGGAACCCGGAGGGAATTATCTCGCACATCCCTAGCTTTTTCCCCAAAGATGGCCCGGAGAAGTTTTTCTTCTGGCGGCTGGTCTGATTCCCCCTTGGGAGTAACCTTACCTACCAAGATATCCCCAGAATCTACCCAAGCACCAATCCGAATAATTCCGTTTTCATCTAGCTGCCGGAGGGCATCTTCCCCCACGTTAGGGATTTCTCTAGTGATTTCTTCGGGTCCTAATTTGGTTTGCCGGGCTTCAATTTCGTATTTTTCAATGTGGATACTAGTATACACATCATCCATGACTAACCGTTCACTAATCAGAATCGCATCTTCATAGTTGTAGCCTTCCCAAGGCATGTAGGCAACGATGATATTTTGCCCTAAAGCAAGTTCTCCGCCTTCGGTGGCCGAGCCATCAGCAATTACCTGACCCGCCACTACAGGGTCGCCGTCATAGACTAGAGGACGCTGGTTTAGACAGGTATCTTGGTTAGACCTATGGTATTTTTGAACTTCATAATCAATTTCGTCGGGTTCGCCTTCCTCTGGGTTATCTACTTTGACTCGGATGCGGGTAGCATCTACGTAGCACACTTCTCCATTGGTTTTGGATACCACTACCATGCCAGAGTCCCTTGCTGCTTGGGCTTCTAGACCTGTCCCAACTAGAGGGCGCTCAGGACGTAATAGGGGTACAGCTTGCCGTTGCATGTTGGAACCCATCAATGCCCGGTTAGCATCATCATGTTCGAGGAAAGGAATTAGGGATGTGGCTACAGAAATAATCTGTACTGGGGATACCGCTACCCTGTCTACCTGGTCTGGGGTAGTGGTAGTGAAATCCTGACGGTAACGTACAGGAACTAGAGGGCCAATGATCATCCCGTCATCATCTACCGGAATATCTCCTGGAGCTACCCGCAGGTCATCTTCTTCATCGGCGGTCATGTAGGTAGGAGGGCGATCCTTGAGAACTTTACCTCCTTCTACAGGGTAAAAAGGAGTTTCAATAAAGCCATAGGAATTTACCCGAGCATGGGTAGCTAGGGAGCCAATTAATCCAGCATTGGGTCCTTCTGGAGTTTCGATCGGACAAATCCGCCCGTAGTGGGAAGGATGAATATCCCGTACTGCAAACCCGGCTCTTTCCCTTGTCAAACCACCAGGTCCTAAGGCAGACAACCGACGTTTGTGGGTTAACTCTGCTAGAGGATTAGTTTGATCCATAAACTGGGATAGCTGGGAGGAGCCGAAGAATTCTTTGATTGCAGCTACTAGGGGTTTAGGGTTGACTAAAGAAGCCGGAGTTAGGGTTTCAGCATCACTAACGGTCATGCGTTCCCGAATAATCCTCTCTAGACGATTTAAGCCTACCCGGACTTGGTTTTGTAGGAGTTCACCTACCGATCGCACCCGGCGATTGCCTAAGTGGTCAATATCATCGGTGCTGCCCATGTCGTATTCCAGATTAATTAGATAATCTACAGCGGTAAGAATATCTTGCCCTGTGAGGATACGGACAGCATCAGGGACATTTAGGCGCAGTTTTTTATTAATCTTGTAACGTCCCACCCGGCCTAGGTCATAACGTTTGGGATCAAAGAAGCGAGATTCCAAAAGTTGCTGACCACCAGCTACAGTTGGAGGCTCCCCCGGCCGGAGTTTTTTGTAGAGTTCAATGAGGGCTTCTTCTTCGTTAGGATTGCCTTCTTTAGCTAAAGTTTTTTCGTAATACTCTGGATGGCGGAGGGCGTCAGTAATTTCTCCATCGGTAAGACCAAGAGCTTTGAGTAATACTTGGGCAGAAAGTTTCCGGGTCTTGTCGATACGAACCCAGACTAAGCCATTGCGATCGGTCTCAAATTTCAACCAAGCCCCACGGTTCGGGATCAAAGAAGCGCTGTAGGTACGGCGACCATTTTTGTCAATTTCGGATTTATAGTACACCCCAGGGCTACGCACAATCTGGTTAACAATGACTCGTTCTGCACCGTTAATAATAAAAGTTCCCCGATCGGTCATTAGGGGCAGGTCGCCAATAAAGACTTCCATTTCCTTAATTTCGCCGGTTTCTTTATTAATTAACCGAGTCGGCACATACATTTGCACAGAGTAGGTACTATCCCGCCGCTTGGCTTCGTCTACGTCGTACTTGGGGCGCTTTAGTTTGTAGTCTTTACCTAAGAAATGCAGTTCCATTTTGCCCGTGTAGTCGGTGATGGGGGAAAAGCTATTGAGTTCTTCAATTAGCCCTTCTTCTAAGAACCAACGGAAACTAGCCCGCTGAATCTCGATCAGGTCAGGTAAGATGTAGTTGGGAGTGCTGTAGGTGGTATTCATGGGGCTTGACTTTGCTGGTAGGGATTACAAATAAATTTAGAAAAAACCAAGAAACAGAAATCAGGGGAATGCAGCCTCTTAACTAGGGTTAAGGGCTGAAAAAGACATTAATTGGGGTTGGTATAAGCAAGTTTAGGGGAAATGGAATAGAAAACAGGGTATTCAAGAGATTATTCAAGGCAATGCGATCGCTGAATTTTTTCATTAGGCAGGTTACAAACATAACATCTTTTGCCTTACTTTATCTATACTACATCATAATACAAAAAAATGTGTCCCAGAACCAACAACAACTGCTAATATATAGCTGATTCTCCATCATATAGATATAGCCGCCATGTCTCAGGAAATTAGTACCAGCCCCAGAACCAGAGTCAGTACGACCTCCCTTGCTCATCCCCAAGCCCAGCCTCAAGCTCAACCTTGGTCTGCCAGCAACGATGCCGAACAACTAATGGATGAAGTATTTTCAGACCTTGATCGCCTTTTAGTGGGTGGTGCTAATTTGCCAGAGGTGACGACCGCCCCAGAGCCAGTAGTTGCCCTTCAACCTCTGGTTGTTCCCCCCATTAGTCTGCCCCCGGGATTTTTACTCAATCCAGAGCCGTCTCCGTCAACTGTAGTAACTCCAGAAATTTCTAGGATACCGGAAGGCAGCTACTTTGATCGCCTCTTGTGGGGAGCAGCTTTGGCAGCAGTAGGCGCTAGTGGAGTTTTATGGTTGGTGAGTAAAGATATTTTGAAATTGCCTTTCTTGCCCCCCGCACCTACCCCAGTGGCCAGTCAGCCTAGCTCAATGAATCCAGCCGATGCAAAATTTGTGGATTATATGCAGCGATCGCTCACGGCCATTGATAAACGTCCTGCTGGTAGCCCAACTGCCCTGCAATCAGGGAATAGACTACCCGCCCCCGGCGGAGTTCCCCTGGCACCGACCCAAGCCCCGCCAACGGTTTTAGAAAGAGTTTATATCCCGGTCTTTCCTCCTCAGAACTCTGTAGTTCAAATTTCCCCCGGCTTACTTGCTCCCCGCTCTCCTGTTTCTCCAGTTCCTAGGCCTTCCGTTAGTACGAGTGCTAAAGCTAATTCCAGCAATCCTAGTAGTGCAGCCCGACCAGAATCTACAGCCCCAGAACCAGCTAGAGTAGAACGATCGGCTCCTGCTGAAGAAAGAAGCACTCCTACTGAGGCTCCCTCGGTGGCCAGTAGTGGGAATAGTGCTGCTAGTGGAAGAACTCTAGTGGGGATTCTGGAATTGGGTGAAAACTCAGCGGCTTTGTTTGAGATCAATGGGGATACGCAACGGGTATCTGTAGGCGAAACCATTGGGGGTAGTGGCTGGACTCTGGTAAAAGTGGAAAATCAACAGGCGATCGTCCGCCGAAATGGAGTAGTGCAATCCTTATACGTAGGTGGCAGGTTCTAGGATGGGATTACTAGATGACTTGAACCAATTTCTAGAAGACCGCTTAGAGGAGTTTCTCCGCAATAATCCCCATTTGGAATTGCAGGCACTCCTAGAACAGTTGCGGGAACAGGAAAAAGATACTATCCGCCTAATCCTAGACCTGCAAAATCAAGAACAACAATTGCAGGAAGATATTCTCCGGGTCGCAAAGGAAATTCAAATCTGGCACGATCGAGCAAGCAAAGCTAAATCTGTAGGTAGGTTAGACCTAGCTCAGGCAGCAGACACTAGGGAGGCAGAACTACTCCGGGAGGGAAATCAACGCTGGGGACAAATGCAGGGTTGTCGTGATCGCATCCAGCAGACCCGAGAATTACAAAAGCAAATTCAACAACGTAGTGCGGAGGTACAAGTTAAAGTAAAAGCTGCCCAAGCCCAAAGAGAAGCAAATAGGGAAGTTGACAGATCCGTAGATCAAACTGCCAGACCAAATTGGAGCGATACTTCTAGCAATAATTCTTCCAGTAGCCCCAATGCAGCCCAGCTAGATGCTAAGTTTGAAAAATGGGAAATGGAAATGGAGCTAGAGGAAATGAAGCGTAATTTAGGACGCTAATTACTAACAGTAAATATATATACTATGGCAGAAGATATTTTTAGTAAGGAACAAAAATTCCATGACCAATGGGCGGCTACCATTGATGTAGAAGGTATTAAAGTTAAGGATTATTTTGAAGCTTGTACTGCTCCAGAAAACCGATTTATTCTTGCCAAGTTGGGAGATGTCACCGGGAAAAAGTTACTAGATTTGGGTTGTGGGGCGGGGGAGAATAGTGTTTATTTTGCCAAGAAAGGGGCTGATTGTCTAGCGGCAGATTATTCCCCTGGTATGGTGAAAGTAGCCCTAGATTTAGCAGTAGCTAATGGAGTAGAAATCACTGGAAAAACTGTGAATGCAATGGCTTTAGATTTGCCAGATAATAGTTTTGATATTGTCTATGCTTCTAATCTATTACATCATTTACCAGAACCCAAGTTAGCTATTCAAGAGATGTATCGAGTTCTGAAGCCCGGTGGTCAGGCTTGTTTCTGGGATCCTCTTAAACATAACCCAGTAATTAATGTGTACCGGCGGATGGCAACTAAGGTACGAACTGAAGATGAAACTCCCTTGGATATTGATATTGTTAAATTTGTACGATCGCAATTTTCTCAAGTTGATTATGATACCTTCTGGATTTCTAGCCTCTGGATTTTTCTACAATTTTATCTAGTGGAAAAAGTTAATCCTAATGATGAAAGATACTGGAAAAAAATTATTGTAGAGCAGGATAGATTAGCTCCTACCTATAAAACTTTAGAGAAAGTAGATAGTTTCCTCAAGCATTTACCCTTAATGAAACGCATGGCTTGGAATCTAGCAGTAGTAGCAACTAAGTAATGAGCGAAAAAGGCTATATTTACCAACCAAATAATCAAGAACTAGTAAATTATTATGGAAAGAGGTTTGCTTTGGCTGCCTTTATTGGGAGCATTTATTTGGTTAGCTTGGGCTGGCAAAAATGAGTATGACAAGCTAGAAATCTATCGTCACTGGGCTGAAGAGTTTGATCGAGCCAAATATGATATCTATGCTGTCTTGGGACAGAAGGATAAATTACTAACTTGGGGAAAGCCAACTAAAAAGGGTATAGTTAATCAGCAAACTTTCTCGCTAGAGCAGGTACAACAGGTTAATTTATTAGTAGATCAGCAAATTATTGATCTGACTATTGACCCAGAAAAGTTACCAAATAAAGGGAAGAATATTTATTTAGAGTTTGCCTTGGGAGATGCTACTATCAATATCCCTTTTACAGAGATTCCCATGGCAAGCCAATGGGGAGCTTTTTTGCGATCGCAATTAAGCTAAAATCAATTACGACAATTAACCAGAATCATCTAAAATAAATTTACAATATATTTCTAGATTTAATATACAAGAGGCAGTAATGAAAAAAGGGGCTTTTGTTCGGGCAATCAAAGAAAAACTAGTAAATAGCTTAGAAGCACTAGCTAGTGATGCAAGATTTCCATCCTATTTATTTGAAACTAAGGGTGAAGTATTAGATATTAAAGGAGATTATGCCTTAATTAAATTTGGACAAGTGCCGACTCCTAATATTTGGCTTCGAGTTGATCAACTAGAGCTAGTAAGCTAACAAACCTTTTGGTTTCAGGAATATAGGTACCCTACAGCAATTTGTGTTTAGATCAGTGGCAAGAAAAACCCTCTAAGTCTCCCTTATAAAGGGAGACTTGAAGATAAAGACTGTAGTTTACTAGATTGCAATCTGCTGTAAATCCTTTGCTAGATCAAATTGCTTTTAGTAAAGAGCTACTATTGCCATATCTAGATTTATGGTTTTACCTCTAATAGTTTTCAGTTAGTACGAAGACCATTTTTTTTGTAGAACAAGGGGCTTACGCCCCTTGCCTGTCCTCTACGACTTAGAAAAGTGCTATGTAAGCAGGACTTACTCCTCAAGAAAGTTTAAAGTTTAGCTACTCCATCTTGTCTAGCGGCTCTCTGGACGGCAGCAGCTACTACGGTGGCGACCCGCTGATCAAATACTGAGGGAATGATGTGTTCCTTAGTTAGTTCCGAGGCATTGATCAAAGAAGCGATCGCATAGGCGGCTTCTAGACACATATTCGGGGTAATTTCTGAGGCTCGACAATCGATCGCTCCCCGAAATATGCCGGGAAATGCCAAAACGTTATTAATCTGGTTAGCATAATCACTTCGACCTGTTGCTATGACTGCCACATCATCTTTGACTAGCTCTGGTTGAATTTCCGGAATTGGGTTAGCCATCGCAAAAACGATCGGTTCCGGTGCCATCGATCGCACCATTTCTGGGGTCAAAACTCCCGGTGCGCTCACCCCAATAAATACATCATTTCCTCGTACTGCATCTCCTAAAGTTCCCTCTAATTCCACTGCTAATTCTAACTTTTCAGAAGTGAGATCCGTCCGACTCTTGGAAACAATTCCCTTAGAATCACAAAGGATAATGTGGTTGGCTCCAGCTTTGGTGAGGAGTTTAGCGATCGCAATCCCAGCGGCTCCGGCACCATTAATCACAATTTTTACTGCACCCAGATCTCTTTTCAGGAGTTTTAGGGCATTGATCAAAGCAGCAAGGGTAACTATGGCAGTTCCATTTTGATCGTCATGGAACACAGGAATATCTAGCTCTTGCCGTAATCTTGCCTCAATTTCAAAACACCGAGGCGCACTAATATCTTCCAGATTTACTCCCCCAAATACGGGTGCAATCCGCTTGACTGTTTCAATAATTTCCTCGGTATCCTGAGTTGCTAAACAAATCGGAAAAGCATCTAACCCAGCAAATTCCTTAAATAGCATGGCTTTCCCTTCCATGACTGGCATGGCAGCTTCGGGACCTAAATTCCCTAATCCTAGTACTGCACTACCATCGGTGACGATCGCCACTGTATTTCCCTTGATAGTCAGAGCATAGACTTTTTCTGGATCTTCAGCGATCGCTTTGCAGACCCTGCCTACGCCGGGAGTATAAGCCATGGCCAAATCTCCCTGAGTTCCCAAGGTGATTTTGCTATGAACACTTATTTTGCCGCCCCGATGCAAGTCGAAGGTGCGATCGGAAACTTCTATCAATTTGATTTCTGGTAATGCCTTCACTGCTTGGACAATCTGCTCGGCGTGTTCGGTGCTGGCAGCATCCACCGTGACTTCCCGGAGAGAAATTTTCAAAGTTTGTTCGATTAGTTGAATCTGCCCCAAGTTGCCACCAGCATCGGCGATCGCTTGGACAACACTAGCCAACATCCCCGATTGGTTAGGAAGTTGCAACCGCATAGTGACACTAAAACTAGAGCTAGGAGTAATATTAACCATAGGAATTGGCAAAGATTTTAGAAGATGTATAGGTATTAACGCCTTTAGATTATGCCACGCTTGTCCTAGCTCTTGGTGTTGAGTGGTACAAAATCATGATTTTTCTGGAAGCTGGGTAATTTGTTGAGCAAACCAAGCGGCCACGGTAATGTTTGTCTCCTGTTGGAGTTTTACTAAGGCTTGCTGGAGTAGGCTAGTGGGTAAGCCCTGAAGCACGATAGATTCCCTTACTTCTTGGTAATGTTGATCTTCCTGCAACCTAAACATAAAAATACGATCGCCCCGCACATCAATCACCCAATATTCTGGAACTCCCATCTCAGCATAGAGCCGCTTCTTCTCATCCAAATCGGTAGCGAGGGTTGTATCTCCCACTTCCCCCACTAAATCGGGAACCCGCCACTGCTCCACATCAATCCGCCGGGGTTCTCCCTCCTGCCACTGCGGTATCTTTTCCCCTAGATATAGAACCTTGTCTGGCGAGGCTCCCTGCTGCCCCGTCCGGCAGAGAGTGCAATTACTCATGGACTGGGCTTTTTGCTCGGGATATTGCATGAACCAAAAGCCAAAAATTAAAGTTAACAGATCACAATATTTAGAATGATTAATTCCTTCAGCACCCATATCCGTAAAAATATATCCTTGATTAAAGAAAAATTTCCAATCCTCTGCTACTGGACTTTCTAGCAAGTTTAGATAATCTTCCCAAGTACCCATTTGCCATTGGGGAAGGTCTGTAAAGATTGGTTTAAGGAGAGTAGAATTAACCATAAGCTTAGTGGTGAAATCATTTAGGATGGCTATAGTATATAGTCTAGAGCTATGGCAGTTTATCTTTAAATTAAGGTACTTTGTTGAAATATTTCCTTACGAGGGGAGATACTTTGCTGGGATGTTTTGGTAGGAATTTCGATTCTAATTTCGGTTCCTTTCCCTAATAGAGAATTGCAGCTTAGTCGGCCTTGGTGTTTGTTGACAATAATTTGATAGCTAGTTGCCAATCCTAAACCAGTACCTTTACCTACGGGCTTAGTAGTAAAAAAAGGATTAAATATATCTTTTCTAATGTCTTCAGTCATCCCACAACCATTATCTCGAATTCTAATACTCAGCATTTCCGGAGTAATTAGTTCTGTAGTAATAATAATTTGAAGTTTCTTTTCTTGATTAGGTCTTCCGAGACTAAAAGGATTTTCAGTTTCTAGGATAGCATTACTAGTAAATAAATAAGTTTCTTCCAAAGCATCGATCGCATTATTAATTACATTCAAAAATACTTGATTAAGTTGACCGGGATAGCACTCAACTAAAGGCAGGTCTGTATAATTTTTAATAATACTAATTTCTGGACGTTGGGGCTGACTTTGAAAACGATGCTGGACTAGTAATAACGTATTATCAATACCTTGATGAATATCCACTGGTTTCATCGCCGCCTCATCAAGTCGAGAGAAGTTTCGTAGAGATAAAACTATTTTACGAATGCGATCGGTCCCTACGCGCATAGATTGGAAAACTCGGGGCAAGTCTTCTTTAATAAAATCTAGTTCTACCTCAGCAATTTTCACTTCTAGTTCAGGGGTCTTATTTTGGAGTAATTGGTCTTGGAGTTCGACTAGCTTTAATAATTCCTGAATATATTGATGGGCAAAATCTAAATTGCCATGAATAAAACCCACTGGATTATTAATTTCGTGGGCAATTCCTGCCACCATCTGTCCCAAACTAGACATTTTTTCAGTTTGGATCATTTGACTTTGGGTTTGAGTCAATTCTTCTAGGGTTTTTCCTAGTTGTTCATTGAGCTTTCGATAGCTATCTTCAGACTCTTTTAGAGCTTTCATTACTTCAACTTTCTCAGTAATATCGGACTGTACACCAATAAAATGAGTCAGCTGGTTTTGATCATTAAATACTGGGGAAATAGTTAGTTCATTCCAAAAAGGAGTCCCATCTTTGCGATAGTTTTTTAGGACTACGCAACAACCAGTTTGAGACTGGACAGCTTGGCGAATAATTTCTACCGCTTGGGGGTCAGTATCTTCCCCTTGAAGAAATTTGCAGTTATAGCCTAATACTTCATCAGGACTATAACCAGTGATTTGTTCAAAAGCAGGATTACAGTAGATTAGGGGTTGATTTGGCTGATTGATATCAGCAATTACTATCCCAACACTACTAGAGGCGATCGCCTGATCTAATAAATCTAGAGAAATGTTTGCAGAGTTCAGTATGGAGATAAATTTTTTCATCTTAACAAGGTGGCTGACTATAGCCAAAAAATTGGTGGAGGATTAGACAAACTCTAAATGTATATTCTAATACATTTTTAGACTTGATATTACTTTTGGTAGATAATTTCACCCGCTGAAGATGGGTGCAATCATTTTGGATTGCTATACTAGTATTAAGTTTAGCTTATCTTTATCATAACCATTTCACCTAGATTTGTTAGAGGAAGTGATCATTTCCTCAGTTAAGTTTTTCTAATTAAGCTTCCCAATTAAATTAAGCTTTTAGCAGTAAACTTTGGTAGCTTGGCAGAAAGCTATCTAAACCAGCAGTACACAATTGTTTATAGCCCAAAAAGATTCCCTCCAAAGTTATGCTTTCCAACATTGCTAAGGAAGAAATCTGAGGCTTAATTTGTTGAGATTGCCAGTAGGAACGAAGATTAATTCCTACTTCTGGAACTAAGTTCGCCCAGTTAATGCCGACTCCGATTACCGCAGTAGTGATTATACCTTTCTGGATTCGAGTTTCTGTGAGAATGCCACCTAGTTTGCGCCCCTGTAGAAAGAGATCATTGGGGGGCTTTAACTGGAGGGGAATTTGGTGGTGGCGCAGGGTTGTAGCAATACCCCAAGCTGTAGCGATCGTCAAATCTCCACTGTTAGTTGCTGTCCAGTTTGGCTTGAGGGCAAGAGAGAGGTATAAACCGCCTAAGCTAGATTCCCATTTTCTTCCCCACTGCCCTCTACCCGCAGTTTGTTCGCTGCTAATTACCACAGTTCCTGCGGGAGAGCCTTGGTCCAGGAGTTTCCACAGGGTCTGATTAGTAGACGCAAGGCTAGGAAATCTATGGATGGTAGACATGGTTTTTAGGAGGTACAAGGAGGTAAGAGAAGGTATAGAGAGGTATAGGGAGATAGAGGAAGGTAGGGGAAGGTACAGGTAGGTAAAGAATTAGGATAAGTAGTTGACAAGTTGGATGCGATCAAGAAAATTAGTTAAACTAACGTGAATTCGGGTTACGCCAAGACCCACTCTACTGCTTATCGCAGAAAAATCGAGAAGCAAGCTACACCCTAGCCCTCTCCCGTTCTGGGAGAGGGGACAAGAAAAATTTGTCTTACTCTCCTACCCTTCGGGAAGTCTTACGCCTACCGCCCCTTGTGGGAGAAGGGGTATAGCCCAAGGGGCATTCAAGAAAGGGGAATGAGGGGTATTTCTTATCCCGAATTGACGTTAAACTAAACTCCTTTACCTCCTTTACCATGCTCTCACTAGGGAAGCGATCGCCCAGATCAAGAGAGAAGATACAGTGAAAATAATTAGCAACAATCCCCCCAAGATCAGGAATACAAATAAGCGATCGGCTTTCTTGGTAGTTCTAGGCACAGAAAAATGTTGTTCTAGTAAATCCATATTCTTACTATTTGCTTTCCATGCCACATCAAATAGATCTCCAAATATGGGAAAAGAACCCACAAAAACATCGATTAAAATATTACTAACTAGGCGGACTAAAGTTTCCCGTGGCAGTCCTAACCGAGCAGCGGTAAATACAATATAAAAAGATAATAATCCTGTCACCAAATCCCCACCACCGGGAACTAGCCCAATGATGGGGTCAAGACCAATACTGTAGGGAGTACCGGGTATCCCTAAAGACTTATCAAGAAGATTGCTCAACTTTCTGAGATTGCGGAGAGTTTCAGCCGGAGATGCAACGGAAGATTTAGGGGCAGACATGATTGATCCTTTAGAGGAGCGACGGGTGGAATATTGCGGCAAAAATCACTTCAGGTTATTCAACTAATTGGCTAGAAGCATTAGCTATGGGAACCAACTGAACTGAGAGACCTTCCCGTGCCATGATAGTTTCTGGAAATTCCCGGGCGGCTTCTTCCCCTACTTGATCGAGAAAATCATCATTATGGAGAGGATCGTGGTGGAAAATAACTAGTTTCTTTACTTTAGCTGCGATCGCAATCTTCACCGCTTCTTGCCAAGTAGAGTGACCCCAGCCGACCTTCGGGTTATTGGGGGAATTATATTCAACATCAGTATAGGTAGCATCATAAATCATCACGTCGGCATTCTCAGCCAAGTACAGGACATTTTGATCTAAGTGGTCAGCAAAATGTTCTGTATCAGTAATATAGGCAGCAGTACAGCCCTGCCAGCTAATTCGATACCCCACGGCCTCCCCCGGATGGTTTAAGCGAGCATTTTCCACCACCACTTCCCCAATCTCTAACTTTTCTCCCACCTCTATGTCATAAAATTTTAGGTCTGCACCCATAATTTGCAAAGGCACAGGAAAATTGGGGTGTAACATCTGATCATTCAGACGTTGTTTGATGGTTGCTCTATTTGGGGCAACTATGCCGTGAATATGAAAACAGTTTCCCTTAATAAAAGCTGGTGTAAAAAAAGGAAAACCTTGGATATGATCCCAGTGGGAATGGGTAAAAAATAAATAAGCCTCTACAGGCATCTGGGCTAGGAGAGACTGCCCTAGAACCCTCAGTCCAGTGCCGCCATCAAAAATTAGTCTTTTTCCCCCCACCCGCATTTCTATACAGGGGGTATTGCCACCATACCTTACGGTTTCTGGACCGGGACAGGCAATGCTCCCTCTTACGCCCCAGAAGTGAATTGTAAATGAGTTTTGACTATTTGACATGGGTTTGCGTTGGGTTAGGATTTTAGGACAATCAGGCTAAAATATTTATCGGCCGGGGCAAGTATTCAAATTATTTCAGTAAACCACAGAAATAATCAGCAAATTTTTATTCTTGGATTTGCCAACCTTAGCTTCTAATTTTATCTACAATTTTTAGTAACGAACCGGATAGTTAAATATTACCTAACATTAGGATTGTTTAGTCATCACTTTACCTAATATTTCGATTAATATTAAAATAAATAGAAACCATTGATAATTTATGGCAGCTAACATAGAAATCTATACTTGGAGCAGTTGTCCCTTTTGCATTCGCGCTAAGGGGCTACTCAACAAAAAGGGTGTCTCTTACCAAGAGTACTGTATTGACGGTGACAACGCAGCACGGGAAGCAATGACGGTGAGGGCTAGAGGCGGCAGGAGCCTACCCCAAATTTTTATTAATAATCAGCACATTGGTGGCTGTGATGATATCCATGCCCTAGATGCTCAAGGAAAGCTAGATTCTCTCTTAGCCTAGATATCCCCACTGAAAAATTTAGTTTAAAAGAGTTCAGTCGAAGGGATTAACCTAAGAATTTATCCTAAGAGTTCAGCAATCGCCAAGTATTTGCTCCTGCTATGCCATCTTGCTGTAAGCCTTGACTGCGTTGAAAAGCAATCACTGCATTACGGGTTGCCGTATCAAAACTGCCATTGATGGCTCCCGGATAAAAACCCCGACTCTGGAGTCGTTGTTGCAGTTGGCGGACAGCATCTCCACTATCTCCTTGCTTGAGGGTGGGTAGATCTGGGGTGGGTTGCGATCGCCAACGTTGGGTAAATTGTGCCAGAATTTGGGGCGATAATTGACTCTCTAGCCACTGGATTGCCTGCTGTTGGTGGGGTAAATCTCGGAAAAAGCGATAGGTATCTAAGATTTTTACTGTGGTAACAATTGGGGGCGGCGTAGGCTGGGGGGGCGGCGGAACAACTCGCAGGGCTTGGATTGTTACATCATCAGCAACACCATTGGGGTCTAATCCTTGGTATTTTTGGAAATTTTTGATTGCTTGCTGGGTTCCGGTACCAAAAACCCCATCGATCGGTCCTGGATTAAATCCTCTGGCTAATAGTAATTGCTGTAACTCCGTCACCCTAGAACCAGTAGAACCGACCCGTAGGAAATTATCTACCGGGCTTCCGGCTAATTGAGTCCGCACATCTTGACGGAGGCGGGGCAACTGGCCATAGAGCCAATCTCCCGGACATTGGGTCGCCACAAAATCCCGATGCCCTCTAATATTATCGGGGCTGATTTTGCAGGATGAACAAATAGAAGCACATAGTTCTACGAGACTTTTCCACTGCACTGCTGGCATCTGGTAGGTAGTAAAAGTTCCTTCGTTTTCAATCCCCGGCGAGGCATTACCCTCGGTGGTTCCCGCATGAGCAGAACGGACGCAGCGCCCCCGTTTGATCGCTGCCAAAGAGTTTTGGCGGCCTTCTAGAAGAATTCCGCCGGTAGTATTCAGGAAATTATGCCCAGAGTCAGCCCAGCCAAAACCTTCCATATGCGCTCTTTGTAAGTTTCTGGCAAAGGTTCTAGCCCCGGCATCTGTCCCTCTGGAAGCATCATTAGGAGGATTGGGGCTAGCAGTATGGTGGATGACAATAAATCTTGGTGTAGTCTCAGCAGGCCAGTTGGTGGGTGGTACTGCACCCCATTCTCTTGCAGAAATTACTGTGGCAGTAAAAGTCATTTTCTAAAAAAAATTGTTCTGTTTATTACATAGAGATTATATAGCAATCTTTAAGCATAAAAATAGATCAGTTATCACGGGAGGCTCGCTGATGGGAGATTCTGATAATTAGGTAGCTAATTGAGAGAGCGAAAATGGCAACTCCTAAACCAATAATAGATATGCCAGTAGTTTTATCAAGGTCAAGAATAATAATCTTGCGGGCGATCGCTACCAAGGAAGTAACTATTACAAGTTCTACCTGAATTATATGACTACGTAAGTAGGCTGTGATATTCTCTAGAATTTCTAGGGCAATTAGGATGTTAAGAAACATACCAAAAATCTCAAATAAACCTCGATTAAGTAATATCCTCGGATCTAGAGCTAGGTCTACTACAATAAGTCTAATTAAATCAATAGTTGCTACTATAATAACTAGAATCATTGCTAAAGATAAAACCTTCGCTAAGATAGTTTGTATCTTCTCAATAGTGTGTAAGAAGCCCTTGTCTTTCCACAGATTAGCTACACCTCTCCAAAAATTTTGCATCATAAAATTATTTATATTGAAGATAGCTACGTCGGCTATTATGTTATCATCTCCTTAACTACTTTATAACTAAATGCATTCCTATAAAAGTAGCAATTAAACCTGATCCTAGAGTGCCTAATATATAGGCTAGGGCCAGAAAGCTACTCCCTTGTTGCCAGAATAGGTTATTTTCGTAAGCAAAGGCGGAGAAGGTGGTAAAGCCACCGCAGAATCCTGTCGCTAGGAGCAATTTAATTTCTGTTTGATTGCCAATGCTATATTTTTGCAGTGCTGCATAGATTACTCCAATTAGAAAGCAGCCAATTAGATTTACGGCTAAAGTACCAAAGGGTATACCTCCCATCCGATTACTAACTAGCTTCGTGACTATATATCTGGCAACACTGCCGGCTCCCCCACCCAAAAATACTAGCCCTAGATGCTGCATAAAAAATCTCTTTAATAATTTTTTCCTCAGAGATAGTATAGGGAGGTAAGAAGATTTTTGCTATGATTTTTACTATGGAAGAACCCCTGCGATCGCTTCACCTACCCTTGTCCCCTCAGCAATTGAAGGAGGGAAGTATCTACTTAGGGCAAGCTTTCTGCGGTTTAGCGGCTTTAGCTCAGATTGATTCTGAAGATTTAGCTAAGACAATGGAAATAATGGTGGCCATGATGGCACAGCAATCAGAAAATTCCCTGTTTCATTCCCCTGTTGTCAAGGCCGATTTCTCAAAATTAAGCGATCGCTTACTTAGCCAACCCCAAGACAACCCTTTGTGGAGTCCCCTAACTTCCTCAGAATTAGCCTTCTCAATTCAATTTCTTAGCTATCTCTGTCAACAGCACCAAGAACTAATTCGCCGGGCTGTCAGTCTAATGGAACAGATGACAAAAGAAGGTAAGGATCCTTGGCAGATAAGTTTACTAAAAGACTATAATCAAAGGCTGATAGCTTCCTATTCTCCCCGTGTACCCCACTTAAAAGACAGGGAATTCTATCAATGGAGCGGAAAAATACTCCTTGATTTATTATTTTATAGCTCCCCCTACGGACAGCCCCGTTTGTTGTTAAGGTGTACTCAGCCTCCTAATTTAATATAATTAACCCCCAATTTTGCTAATGGATCGCCGCTTCTACACCCCGCCCACTTGTACTCTTCTGGTTGAAACTCCTACTAATTGGCTGCCCAAGATTTCTCGAAAATCAGAGCAGCTTAATATTGCTAATCTAGGTAACTTTAATTTTGCTTTGAGCTTTGATGATCCCCGTCAAACTAGAGAGGGGATTACAGTGAAGGGCGATCGCTCCCTCTTCGAGCGGCTTCATTTAGTAGTCAATACCTACATCCAGAGGTTATTAGCCACCCCACCTCAGCTAATTCCTGCTGCAACCAAAGCTCAAACTAATCCTGCTAATCTGCAACTTCAGCAACAAGACTTCTTCACTCATACTCTTTATTTAGGAGAGATTCCCCCAACAACAACAGTATCTAAAATTGACCTAACTACTACCCAACTGTTTGACTTAGCCACTGCCCTAGATGCCTACACTAGAGACCTAGATATACCGACCCCAGTTAACTATTGGTGGAAAAGTAAATGGTTTTCTAGCTGGGGGTTAGGAGCTACGGCTATTTTTCTATTCATGGGTTTAACTTCCCTAGGGTTTCAGCTTCTACAGGCTCGTAACTCTGCTAATTCCACTCCAGAAACCCCCTTACCTAGTAGAAATAATTCTGTGACTTCAGAACTGCAAATATTTCCTACCCCGAAAGCCTCTATTCCCCCACTCCCAAAGGTTTCTCCCTTAGGCACTGCCCAGAAATTATCCTTGCCCGCCCCAGTTTCGCCTCCATTTAGTGGTGTTGCCCCGTCCACACCCCTTTTAGTCCCACCTGAGCGGGGAGGAGGTTCTTCTTTGGTATTTCCTGAGCCGGGAAATCTCTCAGTTAATAATTCTAATAATTCTGATAATTTAACTAATAACGGGGCTGAACTGGTTCCTAGTCCTAGACAAGTGGGCAGAAATCAGGGAAATAATTCTGCGCCTGTTTCTCCTCAAAACCCCTCTATTACGCCCGTCTCGCCTCTGCCAGAACTCCCCAATCTCAATCCTGAGGCAGTAATTAAAATTCCACCCCAAGAAGTACCACCCATCAGGGTTAATGAAGACTTAAGTATTAATTATAGAAATTCCTCCAATCTAGGATATCTGGGATCTCAAACATCTCTGATGGGGGAATCTTTATTCGATCGCATTCCCCAAGTACCGGAGGTGAGAAAATATCTCCAAGCCCGCTGGCAGCCACCTGTAGGATTAAGTCAAATATTAGAATATAGTATTCTGCTAAATAGCAATGGGTCGATCGCCCAAATTATTCCCCTTGGTCAAGCAGCTTCTGCAAATATTGATCGATTGGGGATGCCTTCTCTAAATACTCCTTTTGTTTCTCCTATAGTTAGAGGAGGAAACCCTAAAATTCGGATTGTACTGACCCCAGAAGGAGGAGTAGAAACTTTTCTGGAATCTCTCAATTAAGAACAATTAAGTTACGGTAAACCGCCACTATTCCCGCCTTATTTCCTGTACTACTCTGGATTAATATAAAAAGTAGGTCTTCAGCAAACCCCCAATAAATTTTCACCATACACCCTTTTCTAGCCTGTTTAATATAGGCAAGGGGCTTAAGCCCCTTGTTCTCTGAGAAAAATACGTAGAAAAATACGTTTTTTCAGGCCTATAAAAGGCTGTAATAATTACCCCATTTTAGTAATCCCTATGTCATTTTTTGATTCTGAAATTGTTCAACAGGAAGCCAAGCAGTTGTTTCACGACTATCAATCCCTAATGCAACTGGGCGGTGATTACGGCAAGTTCGATCGTGAAGGTAAAAAGCTCTTTATTGACCAGATGGAAAGTATTATGGAGCGCTACAAAATTTTCATGAAACGTTTTGAACTATCCGATGATTTTATGGCTCAAATGACCGTACAGCAACTCCAAACCCAACTAGGACAGTTTGGGATTACGCCCCAACAAATGTTTGATCAGATGAATCTGACTTTAGAAAGAATGAAGGCAGAGCTAGAAAAGCAAACTTAGATTTGGGTGAAAGCTAGGGCTGATTGAAAGAAGTTACGGAAGGAAAATATTGTACCGGCTCATCTTTTAATGCTTCTAGCATAAAATCTCTCCATACAGGGGCTGCGTAAGTTCCTCCAGTGACACCGCCACCAATAGGGGCATTATTGTCATTACCTAGCCACACTGCCACTGACAACTGAGGTACATAGCCCACAAACCACACATCTCGCTCAGAAGAAGTGGTTCCGGTTTTCCCCGCGGCTTGGCGACCAATCTGCGCCGATCGAGCTGTCCCCTCAGTAATTACCCCTGTCATCACGGCATTTAGGGAAGCCGTAGCCCAAGGATCTAACAATAATTTGGGCTTAGGAGTATTATCTAACAGCACATTCCCATTAGGATCTGTCACCCTAGCAATAATAGTTGTGTCGGAATGCCAACCATTATTAGCGAAAGTCGCAAAGGCTCCAGCCATTTCTAGGGGAGTCAAACCCACGGAACCCAAAGGTAAGGAAAGAACCGGCTCCATCGGGCTTTTAATCCCCAAACTACGACATAGTTCAATCACTCGATCTAACCCCAAATCTTGCCCCATCTTCAGTACCGGAATATTCCGAGATTGAATCAGGGAAGTGCGGGCTGTCATGGAGCCGCCATACCCACCGCCATAGTTGTTGGGAGTGTATACTTCCTCTCCATCTCGGAGGGTGATGGGTTTATCTACTACGATCGTATCGGGGGTATATTTCCCACTGGCAAAGGCCAAGTAATAGACAAAAGGCTTAAAGGCAGAACCCGGTTGACGGCGAGATTGAATGGCTCGATTGAACTGGCTCCGCCCAGGATCAGAGCTGCCCACGATCGCCTTTACGAAATGAGTCCGGGGGTCTACAGCCGCTAAGGCAAGTTGATCAGCATTAACTCCATTATTAAGAAGTTGTTCATGCTCCCGGCGCACTACCTGTTCTGCCATTTTCTGGAAATTATAATCCACTGTAGTCTGAATCCGCATTCCCCCTTTAAGGACAGTCTCTTCTCCAAAACGCTGATTTAGCTCACTAATCACAGCTTCAGTAATAATCGGCAGCTCGCTAGTTTGCCAAGAGGTGATTTTACCTAGCTTAATTGGCTGTTGTTTGGCTGCCTGTGCCTCTGTGGCCGTAATCCAGCCTAGCTGTTGCATTCGCTGAATCACCAAGGCTTGCCTAGTCTTAGCTGCCTTCATATCTACAAAGGGACTGTACTCTTCTGGGGCTTGGATTAACCCAGCTAACATGGTTGCCTCTCCAAGGGTCAGGTCTTTAGCCGATTTGCCAAAATAGCTTTGAGAGGCAGTTTGCACCCCGTAGGTATTGTGTCCCCAGTAAACTTGGTTGAGGTAGAGTTCTAGTATTTCTGTTTTAGAAAACACCTGTTCCACCCGCACAGCGAGGACTGCCTCGGCAACTTTGCGGTTGAAGGTACGATCGCGGGAGAGAAATAAATTCTTAACTAGCTGCATGGTCATAGTAGAACCACCTTCCACTACAGATCCTTCTCGGTAGTTGGCAAAGAAAGCTCGCCCTAAGCTGGTAGGATTTACCCCTTGGTGTTGATAGAAATGGCTGTCTTCGATCGCCATCACCGCCCGCTTAAGATTGGGGGATATCTGATCTAGCTTCACCACTTCTCGATTAGCTTCTCCATGGAGACTAGTTAGGGGTTTCCCCTTAATATCATAAATATGGGTAGTTTGAGGTGGAGTATAGGTTTTCAGAGATCGGACATCGGGCAAATTCCGAAAGCTAGAGGCTAATCCTACCAGCACTCCTGCCGCCACGGAACTAGCAATCATCGTCGTGGCCAAGATAGTTCCCCCAGTAACTTGGACTATCCCTTGGACATAATCAAGAATTGGCGAACTCCGCCGCCTTCTAACTCTGGGTTCCCTTTGAATCGTAGTTGATGACACTAAAGATAATCCTTATCTTGAATAACACTTGAATAACAGATTTCAGCTTCTATAGTTATACAGCAGTTTTTAAATATGTTGCCATAAAAGCCAACCCTGATCATAAACCAAGGCTGGCGATTTTTCCTTTGGGAGCTACTAGATGAATCGATACCTAGATACAGCACTTTTCAACTTAGTGAGGTACATAATTGACTTTAAATTTCCCTTTACTCTAGCGTAGCGGCACGAACGTGCGGGGATTCAGAGTTTTTTTTGGGTGCATCTCAATGAAAAGTGCTGTATATCCCTTTGCAACTTGATGAGATACGAGATTGATCTTGAAATCCCCCTTGTAAAGGAGGATTCAGAAGGTTTTTCTAGCTTCATCTGAATAAAAACAAAAACTGCCGTATTATTCAGCCAAGGATTCTAGGGGCAGTTGCCTAGGTTGCCAGAACTACCGGGTTGACCATTGCTGACCCAACCAGCATTGGGGGCACTGATCTGGAGCCATTGACGACCACCATCAAGTCTAGTAACGGGAGGATTAATTAGAGTAACAGTTTGACCGTTAGCTACACCACCAACTGAGGCTCCGCCGGGAGTAGACCGAATAGCCAAGCCACCACCAATGGGCGATCGCACCAAGCGGCAAAGTCCCGCAGTTGTAGGCGGTGTAGTTGGAGTTGGCATAGGATTTGTCACCACAGGAGAGCAGAGAATGACGTTTCCGCCACTACCCGGCACCCCGTTGGCAATCCATCCAGTAGCTCCATTAGAAAGAGTAATTTGTACCCAATTCAAACCCGCCACGGCATTAACTGTAGCTGGAGTAGTAGAAAGATTAATAGTTTGTTGATTGCCTACACCACCTATGATAGCGGCAGTTAAACTGGGCTGGGCACGAATGTTTAGACCTTCTGGGACGACTACCCGACGACAGCGATCGGGAGCTTGGGCCAGAAGATTACTATCTGCTGAGGGAGCTACAGTTAGGGGATCTGGGCTAATGGCGGCGAGAACTGGGGTTAGGTTGCCGAGGATAGCTATAGCAGCGATACCTAATCCAGAAAAAATAGATCCATACTTGCTAATGTGTTGCATAGTTTACGACTCCTCACAAAAATTTGTTCCAAAAATTAAACACGAACCTCAAACCTATTTAACTAAAGAATCTTGACCTAGACAAGCGAAACCTGTTTAAAGCAATTTGATTAAATTAGTTAAACCAAATTCAGTATATCAATACTCTAGAATTAGATGGTTGATTACTGAATAATCTGTAGCAATTCCCCACAATTAGGTAGCTGGTGGGAGGAGATTTTCTAGACCCTGTACTACTTGGGCTGATTCAATTTTATCCCCTGCTGCCAGATTGCCCAGAACATCTTTTCCTTCAATAACATAACCAAAGACAGCATAACGACCATCCAAGAGATTCCGACCCGCAGGAGTTAGTTCTGGCTCAAATAGGAAAAAGAAGAATTGAGAAGAGCCGCCATTAGCATCAAATTCTGGATGACCCATGACTACAGCACCGTAGGAAGAAAAGGGCAAGACAGGTAAATCTCGGTAACGTCCTGCATCTTCTAGGGTAGTCTCATAGGTAGGCTCAGTGTCTCCGGCTACAAGAATTTCTAAAGGAATCGATCGATATTCCCCAGTTTTAGGATCCACAAACCCTGCTGCCTCTCCGGGTGGATCTCCCGCTTGGACAGTGAAGGATTCCTCTGCACTAGTAATCTCCAAGCCATTATAAAAACCCCGTTGCACCAAATCCACAAAATTTCCCGCCGTCACCGGAGCGCTGTAACCATCTGCTACTATAGTGATTTTTCCCTTAGTAGTAGTAAATTCAATGGTTGCTCTGCCCTTGAGTTGTGCTAAATGACTATATTCTGGGGGAACCGTATAGGGGAAGCCAGTCACCATCATTTCTTCAATCTCTCCCACTTTATCTAGGAGTTGGCGGCGCTCAATCCATACTTGTTCCGTATCTTTTGCCTCCACAGCTTGGAGGATGGCAATAATCCCGGCTTGCATTTCTGTAATTAAATTCTCGGCGGTGTTTTTTTGAGGATCGGGAATGGCAGCTAAAATTTGACTAGAGCGATCGCTTAAAAGTTTTTCAGCCTTGGTAATATCCTGACCTACAGGTTTCCATCGCTTAGCCCGGAGTTGATTAGCAATATCTTCTAAGCTACCTTGGACTTGACGAATTGGCGGGTTATTAATCGGTAGAGAATAGCGGAGAATTGCCTTCCCATCAGTGACCGCATTCCCACTGGGCAAACCACTACTATTATTAGGGAGAAAACCTAAAACAACAAAATTTTCTAAATTCCCCAAGGTAGGGGGAAAAATAATCCCTGAAGCTAAAGCTGGTTGTGTCTCTAAATTCATGAGAACTAGAGCTAAAACTCCTACTAGGAGAGCTTGATAGCCCAAATTCCTGATAGTAATTTCTAGATTTTCTAAAAAAGTTTTTATATTCGATCGCATGAACTGCATGATATCTATTCCATAAATTATGACGGCTCCCTTCCCTCACTATTAAGCAGAGGCTGATCAAACACCAATCAGGGCGAAGTAGCCAACACCTACCTTACCGCAAAAATGTCTTGTAAAGCAAAGATAATTATCTATCCACAGAGCATTGTAGGCACAGATGTGAGAACACTAAGGGGTCATACCCCCAGTCCCTAAAATCTGAATTTCCTAGTATAATCACTCAGTAATAATTACTTAATGCTCTAAGTTTTTACTTTTGGCTAGGCATATCCATGTAATTAGCTAAGTTTATTCATGTGCTTAAAAAACACCCAGCAAAGGGTAGGTGAATTGTTTAAATGACGAACAACCAAGAAAAAAACTCTGCTACAGAAATTAATCTCCATTCCTTACTTAATCCTTTGCAGTGGATGGCAGTAGGCTCTGGTTCTACAATTATATTGCTTCTTAGTGGTTTTGGGGCATGGACTTTAGCATCTCAAGTATTAATTGAAGGTAAAACTACTAGGCAAAACCAACTATCTTTAGCTTCTCCCTCTTCAGCCACATCTTCTCCAAAGCTAAAATCAAGATTAGAATTACCTTTACCCAATAGTTTAAAACAGCAAATCTCAAGCGATGTACCCCTGCTACCAGTATTTGATGCTACAGAAGATAAAGAAGTTTTAATTGCAGCTAACGATTTTCAGGGTAATGTTACTGTTGCTTCTAGGACTCCTAAGGATGTATCAAAACCGAATATAAATCGAGATGGACTAATAGATAAACCTACTACTAAAAACCTTGCTCCCCAAGATAACGAGCGGAGACAAGAAACCTCATCTTCATCATCCGGGAATAACTCTTCAACAACTACCTTAGCTTCTGATAATACTTCTGTAGATAATGCTTCCCCAAAGTCATCCTCAGATAATCCTTCCTCTGATAATATTTCTTTTGATTGGGGATGGGATTTTTCAGAAGGTTTGGCTAAGGTTCAAGTGGGCGAGAAATGGGGCTATGTTGATCGCTCTGGACGGATGATTATTAAGCCCCAATTCCAAGAAGTTAGCTACTTTGCTGAAAATTTAGCCAGTATCAAACGTGACGATAAATGGGGTTATATCGATCGTACAGGAAAAATTGTTATTGCTCCTAAATTCCAAGAAGCCAAGGAATTTTCTGAAGGTTTTGCATCGGTTAAATTTGATGGAAAATGGGGCTATATTGATAATAAAGGGGATTTTACTGTTCAACCCCAATATGAAACAGCAGAATCTTTCCGTGAGGGATTAGCTAGTATTAAAACCGGTGACTTATGGGGCTACATTGACCCTGTTGGTAGTGTAAAGATAGCACCTCAATTCACTCATACTTGGGGATTTTCTCAGGGTGTCGCTCAGGTTAAAGTGGGTAATCGCATTGCCTATATTAATAAAGATGGAAGATTTATTAGTCAGAAACCCTAAATAAAAAATATATTAGTAGGGTGGGCAATACCCGCCTTACCTTTTAAAACTGCACTAACATTACTTATTTCTTTCATCAGCGATAATGTGTAGATCTACATCTTTGAGTTATTTCATTAGTTCCTGCATAGGAGAAGACTTAAATAGTAATTGCCAGCGAGATTTTTGAGTTTGGCCAAGAACAATTTGGGTAATACGATTTGCTTGGGCAACTTCAGCGATCGCTCTCGTCACATCATGACCTTCAATGCGTATAAAATCACCCCCCATTTGTTTACAAAAATCCTCACACATTTCTACATGAAGAGATTCCTGCTTATTTAGAAATCGCTCTGGATTACTCACAAAAACTGCATAGAATCTTGCATGAAGTTGGGTAGATAACCTTGCTCCCCGGCGCAAGAGTTGCAAAGAGTTAGGATAAGTAGATACACATACTAAAACTCGTTCATGAACACTACAAATCTGACCACCAGCACTAGAACTTGCTCCAGCTTCAATATTATCGGCTACTTCTCGCAGAGCTAATTCCCTCAAAGCAACTAAATGGCGGCGCTGAAAAAAGTTTTCTAGGGATTTTTCTATTTTTTCTGGAGAATAGATTTTGCCCTCTTGTAATCGTTCTTGCAGAGTTTCTGGGGTGACATCCACAACTACAACTTCCGTAGCTTCATCAAGAATGCGATCGGGTATTCTCTCCCGGACAACTACACTAGTAATTTTGGCAACTAGATCATTCAAGCTTTCTAAGTGTTGAATATTTACGGTGGAATAAACATCAATCCCAGCTTCTAAAACTATTTCTACATCTTGATAGCGCTTTTCTCTAGGAGAACCGGGGACATTGGTATGGGCTAATTCATCAATTAAAACTAATTGAGGGCGGCGTTCTAAGATGGCATCGGTATTCATTTCCTTGAGAGTAACTCCACTATAGAGCGACTCTAGGAGGGGAACCATTTCAAAGCCGTGGGTTTTCTCGATCGTCTCCTGCCGTCCATGAGTTTCTACTAAGCCCACAACTACATCAATTCCCCCTTCCCGTAATTCCCCACCCTCTTCTAGCATCCGATAGGTTTTACCCACACCAGGAGCCATACCTATAAAAATTTTGTGTTTCCCACGACGCTTTGCTGAGGGATATAAATTGGTAACTGGAGCCGGGACATTTTTGGTAGATTCTGGGGATGTAGTCATGGGATTATAAAGTTTAGAATAGTTTTACTATTAACCACCCTTAGTAAGGGCGTAAGGCCTTGCGCCCCAATGTACATCTAGGTGTTGCCTAATTTGTCTAGGGCTAAATTTAAGCGTAATACATTCACTCCCGGTTCACCAAAGATGCCAAGAAATCTACTATCGGTATTTTGGCTGATTAGGATTTCTAATTGATTAGAGTCGAGGTTTCTGGCTCTAGCAATCCGGGGAAGTTGAGATCGGGCGCCTTCTGGGGTGATGTGAGGATCAAGACTAGAACCAGAAGTGTAGAGGAGATCGGCAGTAGGCTCAATTCCTGCTTGTTTCAGGGTAGCGATCGTTTCCTGAACTCGTTTCAGGAGGTCTGGATTGCTAGGTGCAAGGTTACTTGCCCCCGATACCCCAGTTTTCAAAATTCCTGCCCCATCCTTGGCCAGATCGGCAGTAGTGTAATTAGTAGTACTAGGACGATTCAAAAAGTATCGATCGCTAGCAAAAGGCTGACCAATTAAGGCAGAACCAATTACCTGTCCTTGAGAATTTTTCACCAAACTTCCGTTAGCTTGATAAGGAAATAATTGCCCAATTCCAAGGATCAAAAAGGGATAAATAACGGCGGTGAGGATCCAAAAAACTAAGGTGGCTTTAATAGCTGTAGTCGTTTCACGCAAAATAGACATGACTAAAAATTTCTCCTGCAAATATTAACTAGATGGTACTTAAAGTATTCAAATTCAACTAGAGTATCCCCCCACCCCCCCTTTTTAAGGGGGGATAATTAATTCAAGTCCTCTTTCTTCTAGAGTGGTGCGTTAGCATAGTAGGCTGGGGAATATATTAAAATCTTTCTGGTTGTAAAATTACTGCAAAAAGATAAATACATAATGCCAGAATAACTAGACCTAAAAGAGCGATCGCCCAAGCAGTTTTAGGGGTAATCTCTGCCCCAGCTTGAGCATAGACAACTTGAGCAAGGGGAAGGTTTAAACATAGGAGGAAAAAAATAGCGATTGGTTTAGAATTTTGCCGAGAAAACTCTTTTATTTCTGTCTTTCCTGCTAATAAATCAAATCCGATCGTATCTGCTAAAACTTGACGTATTTTCATGATTTTTGTCTATTTTACCTGACTTAATTTCTTGGTTTCTTGGTAATTATTTAGAGTGATTTCTCTTCTTCCCTCTCCCCAAGGGAGAGGACTAATTCTAGTAAAAAAGATTTAGGCTAATCCCAATAAAGAAACAATCACATCAATTACCTTAATTCCCACAAAAGGTACTAAAACACCACCCAAACCATAGATGAGAATATTATCTCGGAGGAGTTGATTTGCCGTCACAGGGCGAAATTTCACCCCCTTGAGAGCCAGAGGAATTAGTGCGGGGATAATCAAGGCATTGAAAATTAGAGCCGACAACACCGCAGATTCAGCACTGGCTAACCCCATAATATTCAGTTTGCCAATTCCTGCTGCCGAGAATATGGCCGGGATAATAGCAAAGTATTTAGCAATATCATTGGAAATGGAGAAAGTAGTTAAAGCCCCTCTAGTAATTAGGAGTTGTTTGCCGATCGTCACCAAGTCAATCAATTTAGTCGGGTCAGAATCCAAATCCACCATATTGGCAGCTTCTTTTGCTGCTTGAGTTCCTGAATTCATGGCCACGCCTACATTTGCCTGAGCCAGCGCCGGAGCATCGTTGGTGCCATCCCCTGTCATGGCTACTAGTTTCCCCGCGGCTTGTTCTCGTTGAATCACGGCGATCTTATCTTCTGGAGTAGCTTCAGCAATAAAATCATCGACCCCTGCTTCATCAGCAATTACCGAGGCAGTAATTCGGTTATCTCCGGTGAGCATAATGGTTTTGATTCCCATCCGCCGCAACTGGTCAAACCGTTCTCGAATACCGGGTTTGATAATATCCTTGAGATAAATGATCCCGTAGAGTTCTCCCTGTTGACACACAGCTAGGGGTGTGCCACCGAGAAGCGAAACCCTTTCATAGGCAGCATCTAATTCGGGATTAACTTGACCGCCCCTCGATCGTACAAATCCCTTAATAGAATCCACTGCTCCTTTGCGAATCTCTATGCCATTGGGTAAATTTGTGCCACTCATACGAGTTCTGGCAGAAAACTCCACACCTTCCGTAGTAGCAGGATCAAAATCAATAGTGGCACCTAATTTCTCCGCCAGCCGGACGATCGACTTCCCCTCTGGAGTGGTATCAAAAATGCTGGAACCCAGAGCTACGGTGGCTACTTCTAGCAAACTATGGTTATTTATCGGGATAAACTCCTCCGCTAAGCGATTCCCTAGGGTAATTGTGCCGGTTTTATCAAGAATCAGGGTGCTGACATCTCCACACGCCTCTACAGCCCGCCCGGAAGTTGCCACTACATTAAATTGTGCCACCCTATCCATTCCGGCAATCCCGATCGCACTCAACAAACCCCCAATGGTAGTGGGAATCAACGCCACTAAAAGAGAAACTAACACCGTGACACTTACTGGACTCCCGGCAAAGTTAGCAATGGGGGAAATTGTGACCACGACAATGACAAATACTAAAGTTAGAACGGCCAGAAGTACCGTCAAGGCAATCTCGTTAGGAGTTTTGCTGCGTTCTGCCCCTTCTACTAGGGAGATCATGCGATCGAGAAAACTTTGTCCCGGATCGGAAGTTACCCGCAGAATTAATTCATCAGAGATAATCTTGGTTCCTCCTGTCACAGAGCTTGCCACATCACTGCCTGGCTCCTTCAGGACTGGTGCAGATTCCCCAGTAATGGCGGACTCATCTACTGAGGCAACCCCACCGATCACTTCCCCATCGGCGGGGATAGTATCCCCCATAATCACCTTGATGCGATCGCCCTTCCGTAGTGCCGTGGAGCTAACTTCTTCGATCGTGTCATCTGCTAATAATTTCCGGGCTGTAGTATCAGATTTGGTAGCTCGGAGGGAATCTGCCTGAGCTTTCCCCCGCCCCTCAGCTACAGCCTCGGCAAAATTAGCAAATAATAAAGTGGCAAATAAAATTGCTGTCACCAGAAAATTAAATTTACGATTATTCCCTTGGACTACCCCAAATAAGTTGGGATCAATTACTAACAAAGCCGTGACGATCGTGCCTACCCACACCACAAACATCACCGGATTACGGATCATTACTTTGGGATTAAGCTTGACAAAAGCCGATTTCAAAGCCCTTGCATACAAACCTTGGGTATTTACCTGATTTCTTTGTAGACGTTTAGAAACAGTCATAGATTTAGAATCTTACGAGATTTCCTCTGATGTATTTTTAGGGATATTTTGAATTTGGGTAATAACCCAGCCTGCAACACGGGTAGTAGGTTGTCCTTGAGTGATCTGTTCCAAAGCCTGATTCAGTAAGTTGATTTCTAACCCTGTAAAAGCCAAAGATTGTAGAGACTCTTTATATTTCCCATCTTCTTGGAGGAGAAATACGAATAATTGTCTAGCTTGGACACTAACTACCCAATATTCAGGAATACCCAGAGCAGCATAGAGTTGTTTTTTCTCATCCAAATCGCTACTTAAAGTAGTATCTGCAATTTCTCCTACTAAGTCTGGAACTCGCCATTGATCTAAGTTAATAGCTCTTTTCTCTCCTTTTTGCCAAACTGGAATATCCGCACCTAGGTAAAAAACTAAGTCAGGAGATGCAGCCCTAGTCTCAGTTTTTTCTAGCAAGGTACGTCCACAGGAAGTTAATTCTTGTCCTGAGAATTGCATAGACCACAAACTGAGAACTAAAGAAATAAGTTCAGTAAACCGGGAATGATTTAGTCCTTCACCACCCATGTCGGTAATTAGTAATTGGTTAACGTTAAAAAACAATCGATAACTAGTTATCTCAGAATCGGGATCATCTCGGTATTTAAGGTAGTCTTGCCAAGTGGCTAGTTGCCAATGGACGATCAAAGACTCAGAAGATTCAGAAAATTCAGGAGAGGTTTTAAGGGTGGTTGTCATGGAATTTACTCCTAGGAACTAAGTTTAAATGCTTCGGCGATCGCCCCCAAGGCCAGCACAGGTAAAAACGTTAAAGCGCCTAAAATTAGAATTACTCCCCCTGTAACCGCAGTAAACAACAAACTATCAGTTCTTAGGGTTCCGGTAGTTTCTGGTACTGGTTGTTTTTTTCTCATACCATCCGCTAATAACAGCAAGGCAGTGATAGGAATATAACGTCCTGCCAAGAGAACTACACTACAGCTTAGATTCCACCATAAACCTGTCGGGGCGGGCTGACTATCGACTAATCCTTCAAGCCCGGAACCATTGTTTGCTGCCGCTGAGGCATACTCATAAACAACTTGGGATAGTCCATGAAATCCGGGGTTACTAATTCCGGCCAACTGTTCTGGGAAAGCTAGGGTAATTGCTGAGGGAATGAGGATGACGATCGGATGCACCAGCAAGATAATACTCGCTAAAGCAATCTCTGGTCTTTCGATTTTTCTGCCAAAGATTTCTGGTGTTCTGCCCACCATTAATCCAGTTAAGAAGACAGTCAAGATTAAGTAAATAAACAAGTAGGAAGTACCTGTACCTTGACCGCCCCAAATTATCTGTAAAAACAGATTAAATAGGGTAATAAAACCTCCGGGAGGCATAAAGGAATCTAAAAGAGAATTAACGGCTCCCGTCATAGTTCCGGTGGCAGTAACTGCAAACAAAGCCGATTGCGCCCAACCGAAGCGGACTTCCTTTCCTTCTAGATTTGCCAAGGTATTCCCTACAGCTTGATTAACTAAAGGATTTCCGGCAAATTCTCCCCAAGCTGTAATTCCAATCATCACTACATAGATGATAAAAATCAACCCAAAGAGTAGCCAACCTTGTTTTTTGTTCCCAGTGAAAATGCCATAGGTAATAATTAACGAGGTCGGAATACATAGCATTGCAATGGTTTCGATTAAGTTAGTTAAACCATTTGGATTTTCGTAGGGATGAGCCGAGTTAACGGCAAAGAAGCCGCCACCATTTTCTCCTAGCTCTTTAATAATTTCAAAGTGGGCAACAGGCCCCGTTGCGATCGCTTGAGTTACGCCTTCTAAGGTTTGCACTACTACTGGAGCCGCTAGAGTTTCAGGAACTCCCGCCAAGAGTAAAACCACCGCCCCGACAATACTTATGGGGAGTAAAATACGAGTGATAGACCTGGTGACATCAACATAAAAATTGCCCAAGGGTCGACCAGTCAAGCCCCGGATGAAGGCGATTCCTACCGCTAATCCCGTAGCTGCAGAGGTGAAAAAGAAAAATCCCAACCCCAACATCTGGCTACCATAACTAAAGGTAGTTTCGCTACCATAATGTTGCTGATTAGTGTTAGTAATAAAAGAAATTACAGTATGCAGAATAGTGTCCCAAGAAGGGGCTGCTAATCTTGTGGGATTTAGAGGCAGACTGCCTTGTAATGCAAACAAGATGGATACAAAAATAACCATGATCAAATTGCTGTATAGAACAGCCCGAATATATTGCCATCCAATCATTTCTGTCTCTGCACGGATTCCCATAATCCGGTACAGGGCTTTTTCTGGAGGGGCGGCAATGCGATCGAGGATAGTAGACTTATCCAAAAAGACATTAGCTATATAGTTACTAAAAAACGGAACAATGATCACAACAATAGCTAAGGTAATAGCTATCTGCAATAAACCTTGAGACATTTAAATTTGCCTAGGATTTTGTTACCCTAAAAGCCGGACAAAACCCAATGCTTTTCATTAAAATATTCTTGTATTTTTACCAGTTCTTACTAAGAATTTTGTTTAATCAATTGGGTTTTCCATGAAAAAACTAATCAAATTCCTTGCCTTGATTTTTCTCTTTTAGGTCTAGAGTCTTAACTCTAATAGGGAATAACTTTAGCATAAATACTTTAAAAAAACATCTTCAAGAAAATATTTTTCTGGATAGATTAATCTCTATCAAAGTTAGCTACTGCATAGATTAAAGTCTACTATAACAATATAACTGTCGCCTAGCAGGTTATAGCAATTGACAAGAAGATTATGGGGTGGAAATCTCTGAAAACAAGGGGTTTAAGCTCCTTGCTTGTTCTAAGCATAAGGGCGAGTGCCATAGATTAAACTCTATAATCTTAATAGTAAAAACTCTATGAACAACCCTTCTAAAATCGGTAAATAGCCATAAAAAAGGCTCTAGATAAACTAAAGCCTCAGTAAACTTAGATTGAATTAAGAAAATAGAAAACTATAGAGCATTACCACGAGGTAAAACTTCTTCAGGAAACTCAAAATTCTCATGAGGCTGATCCTGAGGAGCCATCCAAGCCCGGATACCTTCATTCAGGAGAATATTCTTGGTGTAGAATGTCTCAAATTCAGGGTCTTCCGCA
>JANMHD010000063.1:0-2326 GCA_031374985.1 Coleofasciculaceae cyanobacterium OTE_70_metabat_329
CCAAAGCGAGACACTCTACCATAGGTGGGCTTTAACCCAAAAATCCCGCATAAGGCCGAGGGAACCCGAATAGAACCATTAGTATCAGAACCTAAGGTGAAGGGAACTAAACCTGCGGCCGTGGCCGCCGCTGAACCACCAGAAGATCCCCCCGCCACATGATCTAGATTATGGGGATTATGGCTGGCTCCGTAGTGGCTATTTTCGGTGGAGAAACCGTAAGCATACTCATCCATCACACAAGCACCTACTAGCACAGCCATAATCCTCATAATCTGGATCATGTAGCGGGGGGATCTTCTGGTGGTTCAGCGGCGGCCGTAGCCGCAGGTTTAGTTCCCTTCACCTTAGGTTCTGATACTAATGGTTCTATTCGGGTTCCCTCGGCCTTATGCGGGATTTTTGGGTTAAAGCCCACCTATGGTAGAGTGTCTCGCTTTGGCACTTACCCCTTTGCTGGAAGTTTTGACCATATCGGTCCTTTTGCTCGATCGGTCTTGGATTTGGCAACCGTATTTGATTGTCTCCAAGGTTATGATCCCCAAGACCCAGTATCTAGTAAGCATCCTGTAGTTTCCTGTGTGCCGGAACTTAGTAAAGGTTTGGCGGGAATTAGAATTGCGATCGCTGATGGGCATTTTGCCAAGGGAGCGCACCCAGAAGCGTTTCAGGCCTTGGGAAAGGTAGCCGAAGCGTTAGAGGTGACGGCCAAGGTGACAATCCCCGAAGCCCACCGAGCAAGGGCCGCAGCTTTTTTGATTACCGCCAGTGAAGGAGCTAATTTACATTTGGAAAGATTAAAAACCCGTCCCTTTGATTTTGATCCTGCTACGCGCGATCGTTTCCTTGCTGGTGCCTTAACCCCTGCTAGTTGGTATGTCCAAGCCCAAAGGTTTAGAAGTTGGTATCGTCAACAACTACAACAAATTTTCCAAACTGTAGATGTGATCTTGGCTCCGACAACCCCCTGCGTGGCTCCGAAGATCGGGCAGCAGACTATTAATATCGATGGGGTAGAAGTGCTGGCTCGTCCCAATTTGGGAGTTTTTACCCAGCCTCTATCTTTTCTAGGATTACCTATTATTTCTGTACCAGTCCATCTACCCAATTCCTTACCCTTAGGAGTCCAGTTGATTGCAGCGCCCTACAACGAGGCCTTAATTCTCCGGGTCGCCAAGGTATTAGAAGATCAAGGAGTTGTGACCGCCCCAATTCCCCGGCTGTAGTTATTGTTCTAAAGTTCTCAGAATACTGGGAATACTTTGTACACTAGAAAGCTGAAGAATTTCGGCGATCGCAGCCCGAAAATTACCCTCTAAGACATTGTGGGTGACTACTACAATCTCTGCTGCGGCATCATGGATATCTTTCTGGACGATCGATTCAATACTCACTTGATGGTTGCCAAAGATTGTCCCTAATTTACCAATTACCCCTGGTTGATCACTAGTAATAAATCGGGTATAAAAACGAGTGTTGACAGCTTCAATGGGGGAAATTTCACAATATTCTTGATGGGAACAACTCAAGAGGGGATGGAGCAGACTGATTTTTGAGCCATCTCCCATGTTTGGGATTCCCCCATGACTCCACACCGCTTGAGTTTTAAGTACGGCCGTAATTTGGAGAATATCAGCAACTACAGAACTAGCTGTGGCTCCGGCTCCGGCTCCAGGGCCTTCTAGGACTAATTGCCCTAGGGGTTCCCCCAAAACGCACACAGCGTTGTACACCCCATTAATGCTGGCGAGGGGATGAGATTTCGGAATCAGGGTCGGGTGGACTCGGACTGATAGGTGGGGCGGAGATTGGTCGGGGTAGGCTTTATCTTTGGAGGCGATCGCTAACAACTTAATCACAAAACCTAATTGTTCAGCGTAGGCAATATCTGTTTTGGTAATCGATCGAATCCCCTCACAATGGACTTCCTCTAGTTTGATTCTGCCCCCAAAAGCCAAGGATGCCAGAATAGAAATCTTATCTGCGGCATCTAGTCCCTCTACATCTGCTGTAGGGTCTGCCTCGGCATAGCCCAATTTCTGAGCATCGGCCAGAATCTCGGCAAACTCTCCTCCTTCCTCCCGCATTCGGGTCAAAATATAGTTAGTTGTGCCGTTAATAATCCCCGCTATGGACTGAATCTGGTTTACCCCTAAGGTCTGCTTCAAAGTTTGAATAATGGGGATACCGCCAGCTACCGCCGCTTCTAGCATCACATAAACTCCTGCATGGTTAGCAGCCGTGTAGATTTCATCACCATGACGAGCGATGAGAGACTTATTAGCAGTAACGATATGCTTGCCGTGGGCGATCGCTTCTAGGATCA
>JANMHD010000067.1:0-9504 GCA_031374985.1 Coleofasciculaceae cyanobacterium OTE_70_metabat_329
ATCGTTGTACCCTTAGCACCAAAAGAGAAACCCTGATAAGTTGTACCATCAGCAAGAACTAGCAAGGCTGGTTGGGGAGTGGAAGTTGCCATAGAAAAATTACATCACATTTTAATTCTTTACTTTAGAGCGTTTTGTCTAATGCTTTTGTAGAATTTAGCACAATTTTCTCCCTAACTAAATTGAGTCTTAACAAAATTGAAGCAAGAGAGGTACTTTGCTACCACCACAACATTCTTCTAGTTTAGAAGCAACAGGCAGGAGCGTAAGCCTCTTGTGACCTGAGAAATTTCTTCCTCATACACCATCTACAAAATGTTGAATCCAGCAACACCTAAAAATCTTTATGCAATTATTGCATCAGAGTTATGCGGTTACTTCATGTAATTTAATATTTTGTATACTTCGGTACATTTCATCTTTAACCTAAGGCTTACTTTGATTCTATTCCAATAAACTAAATTACTGACAAGAAGAAATTCTCTGCTCAAGTAATCAATTCCCAAAAACCTACGAGCTGAAACCAACCTAATGACTAGCTCTGTTACTGTGCCTACTGCTGGCATGAATAAATTTGAAAAACTCAAGGCGGCTAAAGATGGTCTAACCGTTAGGGAAGAGCTTGGCCACTTTGCCCAAATTGGCTGGGAAGCGATGGATGAGGACGATCGAGTCCATCGCCTCAAGTGGCTAGGGATATTCTTTCGCCCCGTCACCCCCGGCAAATTCATGATGCGGTTACGGCTGCCTAGCGGCATCATTACCAGCCCCCAACTCCGAGTCTTGGCGGAAGTGATCCAAAAATACGGTGCAGACGGCAGTGCCGATATTACTACTAGACAGAACTTACAACTACGAGGCATTCGGATTGAAGATATTCCTGATATTTTCCAGAAGATGCACCAAGTGGGTCTAACTAGTGTGCAATCCGGCATGGACAACGTGCGGAACATCACCAGTTCCCCGGTAGCTGGTCTTGATGCCCACGAGTTGATGGATACTAGAGAACTCTGCCAACAAGTCCAAGACATGATCACTAATCACGGTCAAGGCAACCCAGAGTTTAGCAACCTGCCCCGCAAATTTAATATTGCGATCGGCGGCTGTCCCGACAACTCCATCCACGCCGAGATCAACGACATTGCCTTCATTCCCGCCTACCAAGACCCCCAAAAGCAAGTCTTTGGTTTCAATGTCCTAGTTGGGGGATTTTTCTCTGCCAAACGCTGTGCAGCGGCGATTCCACTCCATGCGTGGGTAACACCCGATCAAGTAGTAGAACTGTGTCGAGTCATTCTGACAGTTTATCGAGACCACGGACTGCGGGCTAATCGGCAAAAATCTCGACTCATGTGGCTGATAGACGAGTGGGGTATAGAAAAATTTCGCACTGCTATCGAAGAACAATTGAGCTATCCCTTAGCTCCAGC
Source organism: Coleofasciculaceae cyanobacterium OTE_70_metabat_329 (assembly GCA_031374985.1). GTDB lineage: Bacteria > Cyanobacteriota > Cyanobacteriia > Cyanobacteriales > JAAUUE01 > JAAUUE01. The sequence goes on from JANMHD010000067.1 coordinate 1,431, forward strand.
CGCCCCCACAGATGAAATCAACTGGGAAAAACGAGACCATTTAGGGATTTATCCCCAAGCACAGCCCGGCCTTAACTACGTAGGGATGCACGTTCCCGTCGGCAGACTCTTCGCTGATGACATGATCGCCCTAGCTCGGTTGGCGGAGGTTTATGGTACAGGAGAAATGCGCCTGACCGTGGAACAGAATATCATTCTTGCTCACGTCAGGGATGACAATCTCGAACCCCTCCTCCAAGAACCACTCCTACAAAAGTTTGCTGTCGAGCCGGGGATGCTCCTCCGGGGTCTAGTTTCCTGTACTGGAGCGCAGTTTTGTAACTTTGCTTTGATTGAAACGAAGCAACAAGCTTTTGCTCTGATCCAAGAGCTAGAGACAGAACTAACCTTATCTCGTCCAGTCCGGATTCATTGGACAGGCTGCCCCAACTCCTGCGGTCAACCCCAAGTTGCCGATATTGGCCTAATGGGAACCAAGGTTAGAAAAGACGGCAAGATGCAGGAAGGGGTGGATATCTATACGGGGGGTAAGGTAGGTAAAGATGCCCATCTGGGTGTTTGCACTAGGCCGGGGGTTGCCTGTGTCGATCTCAAGTCTGTGCTATCAACCATGCTGGTAGACCAGTTTGGGGCAGTAGCCAAATAAAAAGGATCAGTTTGACCTAGTAGTAGGGAGATTCTAGTTAATAAACTTCTAGAAAATCGCACTGCTTAATGCCTTACCCCTAAGACCGATCGACCGATCCCCAATTCAAATTAACTCAAACTTAGAATAACATTATGTCTAGACTTTCTCGCCGGAAATTTATCTTCACTGCTGGAGCTACTACCCTAGGAGCCTTTGCTCTTAATAGTTGTGGTAAGAGTGCCAGCACGACTTCTACCTCAGCCTCCCCAGCCACTTCTTCTCCTGCTCCCACAGCCAACGTTACCGCCGCAGATACCCCAGAAGTAAAAACTGCCAAACTAGGTTTTATTGCTCTCACCGATGCTGTTCCCTTAATTGTTGCTAAAGAAAAAGGCTACTTTGCTAAGTATGGAATGCCTGATGTGGAAGTAGCCAAGCAGGCTTCTTGGGGAGCTACCCGTGATAACTTAGTACTGGGTTCCGCTGGAGGCGGCATTGATGGGGGTCATGTCCTTTCTCCCCTACCTTATCTAATCTCTAGCGGCAAAGTTACTGATGGCAAAAAAGTCCCTATGTACATTTTGGCTCGCTTGAATACCAACGGCCAAGGTATTCAACTTGCTAATACCTACAAGGAATTGAAGGTAGGTGCTGATAGTGCAGCTTTAAAAGAAGCTTTTGCCAAGGAAAAATCCTCAGGTAAAGACATTAAATGTGCCATGACCTTCCCCGGGGGAACTCATGATATGTGGATTCGTTACTGGTTTGCTGCGGGTGGCATTGACCCAGATAAAGATATATCCCTAATCGTAGTTCCCCCCCCACAAATGGTGGCGAACTTAAAGGTAGGTAATATGGAGGCTTTCTGTGTAGGTGAACCTTGGCCTCTACAAACTGTGAACCAAACTGTGGGTGTAGGCGCAATCACTACTGGAGAGCTTTGGAAAGATCACCCAGAGAAAGCTCTAACTATGCGGGCAGAATGGGTAGACAAGAATCCTAAGGCAGCAAAGGCAATCACGATGGCAGTACAGGAGGCACAAATCTGGTGTGATAAGCCAGAAAATGTTAAGGAAATGTGTGACATCTTAGCAAAACGGGAATGGTTGAAAGTGCCAGTGGCAGATATTATCGATCGCTCCAGTGGCAAATTTGATTTTGGCAATGGCCGGACTCTGGATAACCCAGCCCTGAAGCAAAAATATTGGAGTGATGCGGCATCTTATCCTTTCAAGAGCCATGATCTATGGTTCCTCACCGAGCATGAACGTTGGGGCATGTTACCGGAAGGTACTGATAAGGCAAAAGTTATTGATGCTGTTAACCGAGAAGATATTTGGAAGGAAGCAGCTAAGGCGATCGGTCAAGAAGCAGCTATTCCTAAGAGTACCTCCCGTGGCATCGAAACCTTCTTTGATGGCGTGAAATTTGATCCTGCTAATCCTAGCGAGTACCTCAAGGCTCTAAAGATCAAAAAAGCTTAAGTGTGATCCCCCCTAACCCCCCTTTTTAAGGGGGGGACAAGAATCTATTTAAAATCTTTAATCATCCACCAACGCCTAACGTTATGACTGCCATTACCCCTACTCCTAACAATTTTCTGGCTAATTTAGTTACGTCTTTTACGAGCAACTTTAAGGATAATTTACGCAAAATTATTACTTCAGCGATCGCTATTTTTATCTTCCTACTCATTTGGCAATTACTTTGTTTGGGAGCCAAGCCTTCCCTACCACCACCAACTAAAGTACTAAGTGATACTTGGGAACTAATTATTGATCCCTTGTTCGATCGAGGCGGCACAGATAAAGGGTTATTTCTGCACTTAGCCGCTAGTTTAGGGCGGGTGGCTCAAGGATTTTCCCTGGCTGCGATCGTGGGCATTGGGGTAGGGATTATTATTGGCAGTAATAAATTTATTTATGATGCAGTAGATCCTATTTTTCAGGTACTTAGAACTATCCCCCCTTTAGCTTGGCTCCCAATTTCTTTGGCAGCCTTTAAGGATAGTCAACCCTCTGCTATTTTTGTAATTTTCATCACTTCTGTCTGGCCAGTTCTCATTAATACTGCTGTGGGAGTGCAACAGGTTCCCCAAGATTATAAAAACGTTGCCAAGGTCTTACAGCTCTCCAAAGTAGAGTATTTTATTAGCGTGTTATTTCCAGCGATCGTTCCTTATGTTTTTACTGGTTTACGGATTGGGATCGGCTTATCTTGGTTAGCGATCGTGGCAGCAGAAATGTTAGTTGGTGGTGTAGGCATCGGCTTTTTTATCTGGGATTCCTACAATAGTTCCCTAATTAGTGAAATCATTCTTGCCCTAGTTTACGTAGGAATTGTTGGTCTCCTCCTTGATAAATTTGTTAGTTTCCTTGGCAGTCTGGTGTTGCCTCCAGAGCAGAAGTAATTTACCTCCTAAAAACTATGATCTCCTTTCTTGAAATTGACCACATAGATAAGGTATTTCCCTTGGCTAATGGGGCTAAATATGTCGCCCTGAAAAATGTTGATCTGACTATTCAAAAAGGTGAATTTGTCACCCTCATTGGTCACTCTGGTTGTGGTAAGTCTACTCTGCTGAATATGGTGGCGGGGTTAGAAAACCCTACTACTGGTGGGGTGATTCTAGAGGGAAAAATGGTGAAGGATCCAGGACCAGAAAGAATGGTAGTCTTCCAGAACTATTCCTTACTGCCTTGGATGACAGTCCGCCAGAATATTGGTTTAGCCGTGAATCGAGTGTTTAAGAATCTTTCCAAGGGCGAGCGGCGGGGAATTATTGAACAAAATATTGACCTAGTGAGTTTACGTCCTGCCGCCGATAAATTACCCGGTCAACTATCCGGGGGAATGAAACAACGGGTAGCGATCGCCCGAGCTTTAGCCATCCGCCCGAAAATGTTATTGCTTGATGAACCCTTTGGAGCTTTGGATGCCCTGACCAGAGGCGGTCTGCAAGAGCAATTGATGAAAATTTGCCAAGAAAGTAAAGTTACTTGTTTGATGGTAACCCACGATGTGGATGAAGCCTTATTGCTATCCGATCGCATTGTTATGCTGACCAATGGGCCAGAAGCACACATTGGGCAAATCTTAGAAGTTCCCATTCCCCGTCCCCGCGATCGAACTTCAGTGGTCAATCATCCCAGCTACTACAGCCTCCGCAATGAGATGATCTACTTCCTAGATCAGCAAAAACGCTCCAAGCGCCGCAAACCCATCAAAGCTGCTGCTGTCGCTGGTCATGGTTTAGAGAAAATTAATCTAGATATAGGATTTATTCCCCTAACAGACTGCGCTCCCCTAGTGGTGGCCAAGGAAAAGGGCTTTTTTGCTAAACATGGCTTACAAGATGTCAATCTCAGCCGGGAACCTAGTTGGAAAGCAGTAATGGAAGGGGTTGCCACGGGCCGCTTAGATGCGGCTCAGATGGTGACAGGGATGCCGATCTCCATGACCTTAGGAACTACCTCAGCACAACCTACTCCCATTTGTACTGCCATGACCCTATCCCGGAACGGGAATGCAATTACCTTGAGTAAGCAGTTCTACGATCAAGGAGTCCAAACCCTAGGGGATCTGCGGGGATTGATTGATCTCAGTGCAGATCAAATCTACACCTTTGGTATGGTGCATCCCACCTCCATGCACAATCTCCTCCTCCGTTACTGGTTAGCTAGTGGGGGCATTGATCCCGATACCGATGTTAGTTTACTCATGATTCCGCCGCCCCAGATGATAGCAAACCTCAAAGCTGGAAATATTATTGGCTACTGTAGCGGTGAACCTTGGAATGCTCGGGCTGTAGAGGAAGAGGTGGGCGTAGTCTTAAAAACCACCGGAGAACTGTGGGCTGGCCATCCAGAAAAAGTCTTAGGGGTACAACAAGACTGGGCGCAAACCTATCCGAAAACCCATGTTGCCCTGGTAGCTGCTCTCTTAGAGGCTTGTGAGTATTGTGATGACCACCGTAATCGCCCAGAGATTGCGGCCCTGCTGAGTCAACCCCAGTATCTTGGTGTAGCTAATGAACATATCCGATCGGGGTTTATTGATCCCTACAACTATGGCAGTGGAGAAGCTCCCTTGCCGATGCCCCGGTTTATGCAGTTCCATGTTAATCAAGCCAACTGTCCCGATCGTACAGAAATGCTCTGGGTCATGACCCAAATGGCTCGATGGGGCTTGATTGCCTTCCCGAAAAACTGGGTAGAAGTTCTAGACCAGATTTGTCAGGTGGGAGTATTCGGTGAAGCCGCCCGGAGCATAGAATTCTCCGATGTGGAGCGGGAAAAATCTGCGGTCAAGTTGTTTGATGGAATTGCCTTCAACCCGAATAATCCCCTTGATTATTTGGAAAAAGTAGAGATCAAGCAGCCCGTTAGGATTACTGAAATATGTAGAGTGTAAAGGGAGGTAGAGGAGGTAGAGGAGGTAAAGAAGGTAAAGAACCTTATCTAGTAGATACTTGCCCAATTATCTCCGACTTCTTCAAGTCATAATAAAACCTCTGTTCACCAAATCCAATTCTCCATCTTCTCTTACCTCCCTGTACCTCCCTATACCTCCCTTACCCCAAAAAACTATGCAAACTCTAAACCCTAGTCCTTCACCCCCTATGTCAACTCCTTTTCTGACGATCGCCGATATTTCTAAGGTCTATCCTACTCCCAAGGGAGAATACAAGGTCTTGGAAGATGTGAACCTGAGTATTAATGAGGGAGAGTTTGTCTGTCTGATTGGTCACTCTGGCTGTGGTAAATCTACTCTGCTAAATTTAGTTGCCGGATTTTCTTCGCCGACTACCGGGGAAGTCCGCCTGCCTACAGGGATAGTCACCAAGCCGGGTCCCGATCGCATGGTGGTATTTCAGAACTATTCTCTCCTGCCTTGGAAAACTGCCTTTGAGAATGTATTGCTAGGAGTGAAATCGGTTTATAACCAAAAGTCTAAGAAAGAACAGATAGAAATTGTTAACCATTATCTTCATTTAGTGGGACTAGATGAGGCAATGCACAAAAAACCGGGGCAACTTTCTGGCGGGATGAAGCAACGGGTAGCGATCGCTCGTGCTTTGGCAATTTGTCCCCAAGTATTGATTCTTGATGAACCTTTTGGGGCATTGGATCCCATGACTAGGGAAGATTTACAGGAAGAACTGCTTACTATCTGGCAGGCTAATCAAGCCACTGTCCTGATGATTACCCACGATATTGATGAAGCTTTATTTTTGAGCGATCGGTTGGTGATGATGACGAATGGCCCCGCCGCTACTATTGGCGAAGTCCTCGAAATTCCTTTCCCTCGTCCCCGGAACCGGGGGCAAATTATGGAAGACCCCCGCTACTACGATTTGCGGAACCATGCCCTAGATTTCTTGTTTACTCGCTATGCCCACATGGATTAGAGCTATTAGTTACTAAGTTACTAGTTGTTAATATTCCCTTGTTTTTTTCCTGTTTACCGTTCAGTCAACCTTCATAATTTGCTTTTATGATGTTATCTACCCTCAATTCTTCCCTAGAAAATAGTACTTCAGGACTAAAAACGCCCCTGATTCTTTGCTACTACACCAATATTAGTAGTAAGCTGCAAATACTACGTCTAGACAATATTGCTATCAAAGAACCCAAGGAATTTAGTCAATCTCCTCAGCACCTAGAGGAAAACTTCCCCTTAACTCCTGAACTAACCAAGCTTGATATTACTAACCAAGGCTTACGCCAAAGAGTAATATTTCCGGGACAACGGATTTTATTTCAAGCATTTCCAGAATCAATACTCAAAATTTATCTTGGTGGATCCCAGGGAGAAAAATTCATTGATCAAATTCAGTGTCATCATCTCCGGGTGTCTCAAGGCAATGCTTATTAACTTGCATACTGATCTATGACTAGCAACATGACTAGTACTGAAACTAGTATTGAAACTAGTACTAAGTGCAGTATTAAAACTCTTTGTCCCTATTGTGGTGTGGGCTGTGGCTTAGAAGTATTAGGAGAAACCGGCGATGCTCTGCCGGCAAATTCTAGTAATTGGAAAGTGCGGGGCGATCGAACTCATCCCTCTAATGTGGGCATGGTGTGTGTCAAGGGAGCGACTATTGCCGAGTCTTTAGATAAAAACCGCCTCCTATATCCCATGTTTCGGGAGAGTTTAGACCAGCCCTTCCAACAAGTAAGCTGGGAAGATGCTTTAGAGAAAATATGCGATCGGATCCGCCTAGTCCAGCAAGAGCAAGGGGTTGATAGCATTTGTATGTACGGCTCTGGGCAGTTGCAAACCGAGGATTATTATGTAGCTCAAAAACTACTTAAGGGTTGCTTGGGGACAAATAATTTTGATTCCAATTCTCGCTTGTGTATGTCCTCGGCGGTTTCTGGCTATCTGAGGAGTTTAGGTTCCGATGGACCCCCCTGTTGCTATGAAGATTTAGATTTAACAGATTGTGCTTTTTTGATTGGGACTAACACTGCCGATTGTCATCCCATTGTTTTTAACCGCTTGCGAAAGCACCATAAGCAAGATGCTCAGATGAAACTGGTAGTGGTGGATCCCCGGCGTACCGCCACCGCAGAAGTGGCAGATTTACACCTGCCCATTAATCCCGGTACAGATATTGACCTTTTGAATGGTATTGCTTACCTGCTATGGCAGGGGGGAAAGATCGATAAAGAATTTATTACTAGTCATACCAATAATTCTTCAGCTTTTATCGAACTTCTTCAACACTATCCCCCAGAAAAAGTAGCCCAGATCTGTGGGATTCCCCAAGTAGACCTGGAATTAGCCGCCCAATATTGGGGAGAGTCGGCGCGGGTTTTATCCCTGTGGTCTATGGGAGTTAATCAATCTAGTGAAGGCACTGCCAAGGTAAATAGTATTATTAATCTCCATTTGCTGACAGGAGCGATCGGCAAGCCCGGTTGTGGGCCTTTTTCCCTGACGGGGCAGCCTAATGCTATGGGAGGAAGGGAAAGTGGCGGTTTAAGTAAGCTTTTGCCCGGTTATCGCTTGGTGAATAATCCCCAGCATCGTCAAGAAGTAGAGGAGTTTTGGGGAGTACCCGCAGGGAGAATTTCTGCCCATCCCGGCAAGACAGCTTGGGAAATTATTACGGGTCTAGAAACTGGGGATGTGGGTTTACTCTGGATTGTGGCAACTAACCCAGCAGTGAGTATGCCGGATCTGGAACGAACAAAAAAAGCCTTGGAGCGATCGCCCTTCACTATCTACCAAGATGCCTACCATCCCACGGAAACCACCCAGTATGCCCATCTGCTGCTGCCTGCTGCCCAGTGGGGAGAAAAAACCGGCACTATGACCAACTCAGAGCGCTATGTGACCCTTTGTGCGGCTTTTCAACAGCCACCGGGGGAGGCTAGGGCAGACTGGGAGATTTTTGCCGATGTGGGCAGAAGATTAGGATTTACAGAGCTATTG